>JAICUV010000317.1 GCA_025935655.1 Chloroflexota bacterium
TCGGTGAACCCGCCCGTGGAGGCGCCGATGTCGGCTGCGACGAGACCGGCCGGGTCCACGCCGAACGCGTCGAGCGCGGCGAGCAGCTTGTGTGCGCCCCGGCTCACCCACTGCCGGCCCTCCGCGACCTCGAGCGAGACGTCGCGCGCGACGAGATCGCCGCTCTTGAGGTCCCGGCGCGCCGCGTCGCCGGCGCCCACCCGGACGGCGCCCGCGAGCACCAGCGCCTGCGCCCGCGCACGCGACGGCACGAGGCCGCGCTCCACGAGGAGCTGGTCCAGCCGGATCCGCTTGGCCGTCGCCGTCGCCATGCCCCTATCGTGGCACAGGCGGCTTCACCGGGACGTACCGGTGCGAGCGAGGCGTCGCGGTCGGCGACCGCCGGGCGCCGCGTGCCGCTCAGCTCTGCCCGACGGCCCCCGCCGTGATGCCCAGCTGCGCGATCGACTCCTCGACCTGTGCCGTGAGGCCCGGGACGTCGAGCCGGATGAGGCGGCGGAGGTCGACCACCGAGCCGTGGTCCACGAACCGGTCGCCGGGAATGCCGATGGGCCGGACCGCGATGCCGCGGTACGCCGGGTCGGTCATCCGCGCCTCCTCGAACGCCTCGAGCACCGCGGAACCGAAGCCGCCTGTCAGGACGCTCTCCTCGAACGTGACCACGAGCTGCTTGCCGCGGGCCTGGTCCAGGATCAGCTGGCGGTCGAGCGGCTTGACGAACCGGGCGTTGAGGACGCCCACGGACCAGCCCTTCGCCTCGAGCGCGTCGGCCACCTCGAGCGCCCGGTAGGTGATCGGGCCGAACGTGACGAACAGGAGGTCGCGGCCATCACGCAGCACCTCGCCGCGTCCCACGGGCACCTCGAGCGGCTCGATGTCCGGCGCGCCGAAGCCCGCGTCGCGCGGGTAATGGAGGGCGAACGGGTGGTCCTGCGCGAACGCGGTCCGCAGCAGCGCCCGGAGCTCCTGCTCGTCCTTGGGGCTCGCGATCACGAGGTTCGGGAGCATCCGCTGGGCAGGCACGGTGAACATGCCCTGGTGGCTGGTGCCGTCCTCGCCGACGAGGCCCGCCCGGTCCACGGCCAGCACGACCGGGGCGTCGTTCTGGCACACGTCGTGCACGGTCTGGTCGAACGCCCGCTGGAGGAACGTGGAGTACAGCGCGACCACGGGCCGCATGCCGGCGAGGGCGAGGCCCGTGGCCAGCGTCACGGCGTGCTGCTCCGCGATCCCGACGTCGATGAACCGGTCCGGGAACGCGGCCTGGAACTTGTTGAGGCCCGTTCCCGTGGGCATGCCGGCCGTGATCGCGACGATCCGGCGGTCGGCCTTGCCGAGCTCGACCAGCTCCCGAGCGAAGAAGGCCGTGTAGTTCGGGGTCTTCTTCGCCTCGCCGGCCTGCGCGAGCGGCGGCTCCGCCTGTCCCTCGGCGTTGTGCGCGGGCGTGCGCCGGTCCGCCATCACGGACGCGGACGGCGGAGCGCCCTCGCCGGCGGCGCGGGCCGTGGTCACCTGCGAGCCGTCTGCGGCGGACGAGGTCATCGCGTCGCCGTTGGTCCGGGCGGCGGGCAGCCGATCATGGGTGTCCGCCTCGGGGGCGAGGGTCATCGGCGGCAGCGCGGCGCCGTGGAACGAGACCTGGTCGGCCTCGGCGGGCTTGTAGCCCTTCCCCTTCTGCGTGCGCACGTGGACGATGACCGGCCCGTTGAGCGCGATGGCCCGGCGGAACGTCTCCTCGAGGACCCGCAGGTCGTGCCCGGGCATGACCCCGATGTACGTGATGCCCAGGTCCTCGAACAGCTGGCCCGGCTGGGCGAAGCTCACGACCGACTGGCGGAAGCGGCGCGAGAGCTCGAGGGCGACGGGGCCGACGACGGGGATCTTCTCCGTCACGCGGTCGTAGGCGCCGCGGCTCTGCTGCCACGCCGTCGAGAGCTTGATCTCCGACAGGTACTGCGACAGCGCACCCACCGACGGGCTGATCGACATCTCGTTGTCGTTGAGCACGATGAGCAGCTGGCTCTGGCGGTGCCCGATGTCGTTGAGCGCCTCGAGGCTGAGGCCCGAGAGGAGGGCCGCGTCCCCGACGACCACCGCGATGCGCTCGAGGCTGTGACGGATGTCGCGGGCGGTCGCCAGCCCCTCGGCGATCGACAGGCCAGTGCCGGCGTGCCCGCCGTCCATGACGTCGTGGGGCGACTCGCTGCGCCGCGGGAACCCGCCGATGCCGTCGATCTGGCGGAGCGTGTGGAACCGGTCCAGGCGGCCGGTCAGCAGCTTGTGGGCGTACGCCTGGTGGCCGGTGTCCCACACGATCCTGTCCCGCGGCGACTCGAGGAGGCGGTGGAGCGCGAGCGTGATCTCCACGACCCCGAGCGACGACCCGAGGTGCCCACCCGTCGAGGCGACGGTCCGGATGATGGTCTCCCGGATCTCGGCGGCGAGCACGGCCAGCTCAGGGTCGGTCAGGCCACGGAGGTCCGCGGGCCCCTGGAGGCGGTCGAGAATCGGCACGGGCTCGGCTCCTGGTCGGTGCTTGCTGGCCCGGCTGGGACGGACGGGTGCAGCGCGATGATGCGGTCGTTGGGAGGTTCGCAGGGTAGCGCCGGTCGGATCGGTCTGCGTCCGGATCCGTGCGGCGGGCGGTTATCTGCTAGCGGATGGTAGCAGGATCCCCGGAAGACGCAGGCTACGCCTCCTCGGCATCCTCCGGGAGGACGTCCACGGCGGCAAGCGCGCCACCGGGCCGGGCGAGCAGCTGCTGGACACGCAGCTCGGCCTCGGCGAGGAGTCGTTCGCAGCGGCGCTGGAGGGCGACGGCCCGCTCATAGAGCGCGATGGTCGCCTCGAGCGACTGGCCGCCGGTCTCGAGCGCCGTCACCACCCGCTGGAGCTCGGCGAACGCCTCGTCGTACGCGAGGGCGTCGACGTCGGCGGGGCCGCTGGCGTCCGTCACGGCTGCTCCTCCTCGTCCGGCGCCGGTCGCTGGTCCGCGGACGCCGGTTCCCCCGCCGGCGGCGCATCTGCCGGCTTCGAGGGCCGCGGGGCCATCAGCCGGTCGATCCGGCCGGCCACGATCATACCGACGACCACGCCGACGACGATGAACAGCGCGACGACGACGAGGTACAGGAACGCCCAGCCGAGGTCCTCCTCGTTCATCCCTCCGCTCCCGGGCCGTCGCTCGTCGCGGCGAGCGACCCGTCCGCGAGGGAGAGCCGCAGTCCGGTGCCCGCGGGCGCATCGTCGGGGCGCCGGACGATCGCGCCGTCGTCGGCGCGCCGGACGATCGCATAGCCCCGGTCCAGGGTCGCCTGCGGTCCGAGCGCGGCGAGCGAGGCGCGGGCGGCGGCCAGCGCGGTGGCGGCGACGCCGAGCCGGGCATCGACGACCCGCGGCGCGCGGGCCCCGAGCCCCTCGAGTCGCCTGGCCTCGAGGCCGAGGCGGGCCGGGAGCACCGGCAGGAGTCGGACACCCAGGCGCTCCTGCCCCCGGCGAGCGTCGCGAAGCCGGTCCTCGACGGCCCGGGCGGCCCGGTCCAGCAGCAGGCCGGCCCGCTCCCGCGAGGAGGCCAGCTGCGCCCTGGGCTCCA
>JAICUV010000232.1 GCA_025935655.1 Chloroflexota bacterium
CGATCGACCGCGCCGCCGAGGTCGCCGAGATCCGCGCCGCCCTGCCCACCGTCCGGGCGACGGTCGTCGTCCCCTACCTGCGCGACGAGCCCGGGGCCACCGCCGCGATCCCCGGCGCGGTCACCTGGCGGGCGCTGCTCGCGGAGCCCGCGCCGCTCGCCTTCGAGGCCGTCCCGTTCGACCACCCGCTGTACGTCCTGTTCTCGTCGGGCACCACCGGGCTGCCCAAGCCCATCGTCCACGGGCACGGCGGCATCCTGCTCGAGCACTGGAAGGCCCTCGCCCTCCACACGGACCTCGGGCCGGCCGACCGGTTCTGCTGGTTCACCACGACCGGCTGGATGATGTGGAACTACCTGGTCTCGGGGCTGGTCGCCGGCTCGACGGTGGTGCTGTTCGACGGGAACCCCGCGTGGCCCGACCTCTCGACGCTGTGGCGGCTGGCGTCGGAGGAGGGCGTCAGCTACCTGGGCCTCAGCGCCCCGTTCCTCATGGCCTGTCGGGCGGCCGGCCTCGCGCCCGGCGCCGGTGCCGCGCTCGACCTCGGCGCGCTCCGCGGCGTGGGCTCGACGGGGGCGCCGCTCCCGGCGGCCGGCTTCCTGTGGGTGCGCGACGCCGTCTCCGACGCGATCCCCGTCGGCTCGCTGTCGGGCGGCACGGACCTGTGCACGGGGTTCCTGGGCCCGTCGCCGCTGGTGCCCGTGTGGGCGGGCGAGATCAGCTGCCGGATGCTGGGCGCGAGGGTGGAGGCGTTCGATCCCGCCGGCAGGTCGCTCGTGGGCGCGACCGGGGAGCTCGTCATCACGGCGCCGATGCCCTCGATGCCCGTGGCGTTCTGGGGCGATCCCGATGGCTCGCGCATGCGCGCCGCGTACTTCGACGCGTTTCCCGGCGCGTGGCGGCACGGCGACTGGCTGACGATCACCGAGCGCGGCTCGTGTGTCATCAGCGGGCGCAGCGACGCGACCCTGAACCGCGGCGGCGTCCGGCTCGGGACCGCGGAGTTCTACGCGGTCGTGGAGGCGCTGCCCGAGGTGGCGGACGCGCTCGTCGTCCACCTCGAGGACGATGCCGGCGGCGCGGGGGAGCTGCTGCTGTTCATCGCCCCGGCGCCCGGCGCCGTCCTCGACGACGCGCTCCGCACGCGGATCGGGTCCACGCTCCGCGCCGAGCTCTCGCCGCGCCACGTACCGGACGCCATCGTGGCCGTGCCGGCGATCCCGCGGACCCTCTCCGGCAAGAAGCTGGAGGTGCCGGTGAAGCGGATCCTCCTGGGCATGGACCCGGGGACCACAGCCTCGGTGGACGCGCTCGCGGACCCGGGCTCGCTCGCGCCGTTCGTGGCGCTGGCGGCCAGCCGCCGCCGCGCGTAACCCCCTCAGCCGGTCGTGCCGGCGAGCGCGTCGACCGCCGTCCAGGCGTCCAGGAACGTGTTGTACAGCGGGACGGGGGCGATCCGGATGATGTCGGGCTCGCGGAAGTCCGTCACCACGCCGCGCGCCTCGAGCGCGTCACGGCGAGCCCTCGCACCCGGGACGCGGATGCTCAGCTGGCAGCCACGCTCGTCGGGGCGGCGGGGCGTGAGCAGCTCCGCGTCAGGGACGAACCGGTCGAGCAGCGACTCGAGGAACCCCGTGAGCGCGACGCTCTTCGTCCGGAGCGCCGCGAGACCCGCCTCCTCGAACAGCTCGAGGCTGGCGGCGAGCGGCGCCGTCGAGAGCACGGGCAGCGTCGACAGCTGCCACGCGTCGGCTCCCGGGCTGGGCTCGAAGGTCTCGGCCATCCGGAAGCGCGAGGCGGGGTCATTGCCCCACCAGCCCTCGAGTCGAGGCAGCTCCGCGTCGCTCGTCCGACGCTCATGGACGAACAGCTGCCCGATCGCCCCCGGACCGGCGTTCAGGTACTTGTACGTGCACCAGGCCGCGGCGTCCACGCCCCAGTCGTGGAGCGCCAGGGCCACGTTGCCCACGGCGTGCGCGAGGTCCCAGACCGTCACCGCCCCGACGTCGTGGGCGGCGCGGGTGTGGCGCTCGATGTCGAGGCGCTGGCCCGTCGCGTAGTTCACGCCGGCGAGGAGGACCATCGCGAGCCTGTCCCCCTCCGCGCGGATCGCCGCCTCGAGGAGGTGCTGGTCAAGCGAACGATCTGCGCCCGCCGGCCGCACCACGACGAGGTGCTGCGCGGGGTCGAGCCCGTGGTGCCGGAGCTGGCTCTCGACCGCGTACCGGTCGCTGGGAAACGTGGGGGCCTCGATGAGGATCCGGGTGCGTGGCCCGGTCGGCCGGTAGAACGACGCCATGAGCAGGTGCAGGTTGACCGTCAGCGTGTTGAGGGTGCTGACCTCCCCCGGCCGCGCGCCGACGAGCCGGGCCGTGGGCTCGCGGACCGGCACGTCGAACTCCACCCACGCACCCGGCTGGTGGAAGTGACCCTCGACGCCGAGCGTCGCCCAGCGATCGAGCTCGGCCTCCACGGCGGCCCGGGCGCCCGCGGGCTGCGCACCGAGCGACTGGCCGGCGAGGTACGTGAGGGTCCGTCCGCCGGCGCCGGAGGGCAGGGTGAACCGGCCGCGCATCCCGGCCAGCGGGTCGGCGCCATCGAGGGCGACCGCCAGCGAGCGGGCCTCCTCGAGCGCCGGGGGGATCGCGATCCGGTGCGCCCGCGCGGGGTCGGTCACGGGATGGACGCGATGGCGCGCACCGGGAACGTGCCGGTGCCACGGACGGGCGCCGGCACCGCGCTGAACCGGAAGCCGTCCACCGGCACCTGCTCCAGGCCGGTGAGGTGCTCGACGATCGGGATCCCGGCCCGCAGCAGCTCCGAGTGCGCCGGCCGCTTTGGGTCCGCGGTGGAGTCGATGTTGACCGAGTCGATCCCGACGAGCGCGGCGCCCTCCCGCACGAGGTGGTCCACCGCGTCGGGCGCGAGGAACGGGTTGTCGCGCAGGTACGCGTCAGTGCCCCAGTGGCGGGCGAACCCCGTGTGGACCAGGACGGCGCGTCCGCGGAGCTCGTAGGGCAGGAGCGCCCGAGCGCCGATCCCCGGCGAGGTCGACCCGGTCACGTCGATGCGCACGGCGGGCAGGTCGTGGAGGCGCTCGAGCGGCAGGCCGGAGAGGTCCGCGCCGTCCGCGTGCCGGTGAAACGGGCTGTCCACGTAGGTGCCGGTGTTGCCGCACAGCTCGATGACGTCGATCGCGAACGTCACGCCCGGCGCGTACTTCCCCTCGCTGTCCTCGCGCCGGAGGTGCGGCCGGATCGACGGCACGGGCAGCCCCGGGTACGTCGTCATGCCGGCGACGATGGGATGGCTGAGGTCGACGAGCCGCCGGCGAGCGCCGCTTCCGGCCCCGTCCGGCGACGCACCCCCCGATTCGCCGGCCGGCCCGCGCTTGTGCGCCTCGGCGAACACGCGCCGGTTGGCGATCCGCACCTCGCCCACCATCAGCAGACGCAGGTCGCGCACGACGGTGTCGGCGATCCAGTCGTCGGTCACGTCCTCGCCGGGCACGTCCAGGCGGAAGCCGGTGCCCGACAGGCTGCCGCCGTTGAGGAACGCGATCTCGAAGTCGAACTCGGCCCGGTACTCCACGGGAATCTCCCTCTTGCATTGTCTCGCGGCGGTGGTATACGTATACGCCTACGTATCCTCACCGGAGCGATGGGACGCTACGATGCAGCTGTGCCGAACAAGACGATCTACGTGTCCGACGGAGACCTCCCGTTGTACCAGCGGGCCCAGGAGCTTGGCGGGGGCAACCTGTCCGCCGCGATCACCGTCGCCCTCCGACGGTACGTCGAGGTCGAGGAGAGTCGTCGGGAAGGCTTCGACGAGATCATCGTACGGGTGGGGCCCGGCAAGGGACGCAAGGTCCGGTTCGTGGGCATCCTCCTCGGCGAGTGGCTCAACACGAGCGCCAATCGGGTCGAGGCGTTCCGGGTCTACCGCGGTCGGAGCGGCAAGGTCGTCCTGCACACCGAGCGCAGCCCCGCGTTCACGATGGTCGACGCCGACGGCAAGCCGGCGGGCTGGCGTGGCCACCTGGGCATCGGCAACGTCAGCTACGGCAACTCGCCCGGTGTCTCGACCCTCGAGGTGTTCGAGTCGATCGAGGAGCTCCGCGAGCGGATCCCCCCGCAGCTCTTCGACATGGTCGCCGACTCGGGGCGTCCGGAGATCGAGGACCTGGACATCTGATCTCCGCCCCGCGGCCGGGGCGAGGGCTGCGGCATGACCGCCGCGGACGCACCGGTCGCGATCCGCGCCACCGGACTCCGGAAGTCGTACGGCTCGCAGGTCGTCCTCGACGGGATCGACCTCGAGGTCCCCCAGGGCTCGGTCTTCGCCCTCCTCGGGCCCAACGGCGCGGGCAAGACGACCACGGTGCACATCCTCGCGACGCTGCTCGCCGCGGACGGCGGCTCGGCGTTCGTCGGTGGCCACGACGTCGCCCGCGAGGCGGACGCGGTGCGCGGCCTGATCGGCGTGACGGGCCAGGTCTCCGCGGTCGACAAGCAGTTCACGGGCGAGGAGAACCTCCGCCTCATCGCGGACCTGCGCCACCTCGGTCGCGAGGAAGGCCGACGTCGCGTCGCCGGACTCCTGGAGCGGTTCGACCTCGTCGACGCCGCCGGGAAGCCAGCCTCGACGTACTCCGGCGGCATGCGCCGGCGCCTGGACCTCGCGATGACGCTCATCGGCGACCCGCGGATCATCTTCCTCGACGAGCCCACGGCGGGTCTCGATCCGCGCAGCCGGCGCGTCATGTGGCAGGCGATCCGCGAGCTCGTCGCGGGTGGCGTCACGATCCTCCTGACGACGCAGTACCTCGAGGAGGCGGACCGGCTCGCCGACAGGATCGCGATCCTGGACCGCGGGCGGATCGTCGCCCAGGGGACGCCCGCACAGCTCAAGCGCCTCGTCCCCGGCGGCCACGTCCGCCTCACGTTCGCCGATGCGGCGGAGCTCGATCGCGCGGCGAGCTCGCTCGAGGTCCTTGCCCGCGACGACGAGGCCCTGTCGCTGCTCGTCCCGGGCAGCAACGGCGTGTCCTCGCTGCGCGCCCTCCTCGACCGGCTGGACGCCGGCTCGCTCGTCGTGACCGAGCTGTCCGTCCAGACCCCCGACCTCGACGACGTCTTCCTGACGCTGACCGGCGACCAGGACCCAGCACAGGTGGCAGTCCGATGACCGCGTTCCCGATGGTCGCCGACTCGGCGACGATGCTCCGTCGCAACCTCCGCCGGATGCGGCGCTATCCCTCGCTCACCCTGTTCATCGCCGGCATCCCGGTGGTGCTCCTGCTCCTGTTCGTCTACGTCTTCGGCGGGACGCTCGGGGCCGGGCTGGGCGGCGTGACCCCGGGCCGCGAGGCGTACATCGCGTACGTCGTGCCCGGGATCCTGCTCATCACCGTCGCCGGCGCCTCCCAGGGCACGGCGATCTC
>JAICUV010000362.1 GCA_025935655.1 Chloroflexota bacterium
CCCGAACCCGCCCAGCTGGACGAGGCCGAGGATGACCACCTGGCCGAACGGGCTCCAGTGGGTCGCCGTGTCCACCACGACCAGCCCGGTGACGCACACGGCCGAGGTCGCCGTGAACAGGGCGGTGACCGGGTGCGTCCACGCGCCGTCGGCGGACGCGACGGGGAGCACGAGGAGGCCCGTCCCGATCGCGATGAGCACGAGGAACCCGAACGCGAGCACCAACGCGGGACGCCGAGGTGGCCGCCGGACCATGCGCCCGACCTCGATCGCAAACCGGCGCGGGTGTGGCCCCCCGGGGCGTGTGCTCTCGGCTCCCGGAGGAGCGGTCTCTCCCTGCGCCATGGCCGCGAGTCTAGCGGTGCGTGCGGGCATGGTTGTGATGGTCATTGGGGACGATACTGTCGTGATGCACCAGACATCGACAGGCGGCAGCGCGAGACCTCCACACGTGGTCGCGACAACATCCCGCCAGCGGTCCCGCCCGTGATCGGCGGCCGACGGCCGATCTCCGGCCGCAAGCCCGGGGACCGCCGCGTCAGGGTCGATCGGCCGCACACGGCCTATTTCCGCTACACGGGCCCCAACCAGCTCGTCGCGAAACCATCGGCCTCGGTGCCGCGCACGCCCTTCGGGCGGGGGCTGCTGCGCGTCAAGGGATGGCTCATCGGCCGCCCGCTGGCCAACGAGGAGGAGGCGGGCGAGCGCCTGTCGAAGCGCCTCGCGCTGCCGATCTTCAGCTCCGACGCGATCTCGTCGTCCGCGTACGCCACGGAGGAGATCCTGCGCGTGCTCGTGGTGGGCGGCGCCGCGGCGTTCCTGCTCAGCGTCGAGGTGGCGGCGGCGATCGCCGTGATGCTCGCCGTGGTCGCGGTCTCGTACCGCCAGGTCTGCCGGGCGTTCCCGAACGGCGGCGGCGCGTACGCGGTCGCCCGCCAGGAGCTGTCGCCGCTCCTCGGGCTCGTGGCCGCGGCGGCGCTGCTCATCGACTACGTCATGACGGTCGCGGTGTCGACATCGTCGGCGGTCGAGCAGCTGATCTCGATCAACCCCATGATCAACGACTTCCGGGTCGAGTTCGCGGTCGCGGCGATCACCCTCATCACCATCGCCAACCTGCGCGGCCTGCGCGAGTCGGGGAACATCTTCGCGGTCCCGACCTACCTGTTCGCGGCCCTGGCCCTCGGGATCGTCGCGATCGGCGCGTTCCACATCCTCACGGGCCAGGCGACGGACCTGCCGCCGCACCCCGAGGCAGTGCCCATGGGCACCGAGACCATCGGGATCTTCCTCGTCCTGCGGGCCTTCGCCAGCGGCTCGGTGGCGCTGACCGGCGTCGAGGCGGTCGCGAACGGCGTCCCGGCCTTCAAGCCACCCGAGGCGAAGAACGCGGCGAACACGCTCGTCGCCATGGCCGTGTTGCTCGCGGTCCTGTTCATCGGGATCACGATCGTCGCCGACGCGTACCAGATCGTCCCCTCGGTAGAGGGATCGGGCGGCCCGACGGTCATCGCGCTGGTGGCGCAGACGGCGTTCGGCAACGACAGCCCGCTGTACTACACGTTCCAGATCGCGACCGCGCTGATCCTGTTCCTCGCCGCCAACACCTCGTTCAACGCGTTCCCGCGTCTCGCGGCGCTGCTGGCCGAGGATGGCTACATGCCGCGCCAGTTCTCGTTCCGCGGCGACCGGCTCGCGTTCTCGTGGGGGATCATCCTGCTGTCGTCCGTCGCGGTCGCGCTGCTCATCGCGTTCGGGGGCGTCACGACCCTCCTGATCCCGCTGTACTCCGTGGGCGTGTTCGTGTGCTTCACGCTGAGCCAGGGGGGCATGGTCCTCCACTGGTACCGGGGCAAGGAGCCGGGCTGGCGCCGGCGGCTCGCGATCAACGCGTTCGGCGCGCTGCTCACGGCCGTGGTGCTCCTCGTCGTCGTGTCCGTGAAGTTCACGTCTGGCGCGTACCTGGTGGTGATCCTGATCCCGGTCCTCGTGGGGATGATGCTGTTCATCCACCGCCAGTACGCCGCGTCCTCGCGCCAGCTGGCGATCCGCGAGGACTTCGTGGCGGCGGCGCCCGTCCGCGAGGAGCGGGCGATCGTGCCGGTACCCGGCCTCAACCGGGCCGTGATCCGCGCCGTCAACGTCGCGCGCTCGATCACCGACCAGGTCACGGCCGTCTACATCTCCTCCGACGAGGAAGCGTCCGCTGCGATGCGCGCGAAGTGGGAGCAGCACGTGCCGGGCGTCGCCCTCGTCATCGTGGAGTCGCCGTACCGCGCGCTGGCCGGGCCGCTCGCCGCCTACCTCGAGGTGCTCGACCGCGCGTGGCCGCCGGACAAGCCGTCGCCGATCACCTTCGTCGTGGTGCCCGAGTACGTCGCGCGCCACTGGTGGGAGCGCATCCTCTACAACCAGTCCGCGCGCCACCTGCGCACGATGCTCCTCGGCCGGCCGCACACGGTGGTGGTGGACGTCCCCTACCGCCGCGACGACGCCGTCCGGGACGACCCGCTGGAGCCGTCCGTCCCCGTCTCGAAGGACGCCGGCACCGCCGCCTGACCCTGCTCCGGCCGGGGATCCGGCGCAGGTAAGCCTGCGCCGCGATCCTCGCCCCGTGGACGCGATCCGATTCGGCCTCGCCATTCGGGCGCTGCGGCGACGCCGCGGCTGGACCCAGTCGA
>JAICUV010000270.1 GCA_025935655.1 Chloroflexota bacterium
GCCGAGCGACGTCTTGCCGACGCCTGGCGGCCCGACGAAGGCGAGGATGGGACTGCGGATCGTGTCCGCCAGGGTGCGCACCGAGAGGTACTCGAGGATGCGCTCCTTGATCTTCTCGAGGCCGTAGTGGTCCTCGTCGAGGATGCGAGCGGCTTCCTTGATGTCGAGGTTGTCCTCCGTGGCGACGTTCCACGGCAGCCCGACGAGCCAGTCCACATAGGTCCGGATGACACCGACCTCCGGCGACGCCGACGGGATCCGGCTCATCCGGTCGATCTCCTTGATCGCCCGGGTCTTGATCTCGTCCGGCATCCCGGCCGACTCGACCTTCTCGCGCAGCTCGTTGATCTCGGCCTGCTGCGGGTCGTCCTCGCCCAGCTCGCGCTGGATCGCCTTCAGCTGCTCGCGGAGGATGTACTCCCGCTGGGTCTTGTCCATCTCGGACTTGACCTCGCTCTGGATCTTCCCCTTGAGCTCGAGGATCTCGACCTGGCGCGCGAGGAACGCGCTGACGAGCTTGAGCCGCTGCTCGACGTCGATCGTCTCGAGCAGCTCCTGGCGCTGCTCGGTGGACATGTCGGGGCTGTACGCCACCATGTCGGCGAGGAGGCCGGGCTCGGTGATGTTGCGGGCGGCGACGGCGGCCTCGGGCGGCACCGGGGCGCCGCTGGCGACGTACTGCTCGATCTGGGCCTGCACGCTGCGCATCAGCGCCTGGATCTCGACGCCGTCGGGCGTCTCGTCCGGGAGCTCCTCGACGCGCGCGGCGAGGTACGGTCCATGCTGGGTGAAGCCGAGGACGCGGATGCGGGTCTGGCCCTGGACGATCGCGCGGACGGTCCCGTCCTGGAGCTGCACGACCTGGGCGATCTTGGCGAGCGTCCCGACATCGTAAAGCTCGGAGGGATCGGCGATGTCCTCCTGCTCGGCCTGGCGCTGGGTGACCAGCGCGATGGGGCCGCTCGCCTCGACGGCGGCATTCAGCGCGGCGACGCTCTTCTCGCGCCCCACCTGGAGCGGGACGATCATCTCCGGGAAGATGACCGTCTCCCGGAGCGCGACGAGCGGGAGCTCACGCACCTCGCCGGTCGTGGGCGGAGGCTCGGGCGACGGGTTCGACGGTCGCTTGGCCATCAGTGGATCTCCTTGGGTGCCGGCGTGTGGGTCGGCGCTGTGGTTCGGAAGCTTGGTGTCTGGTGGATGGGGTTCGTGATCACGCTGGCTCCGAACCGTTGTCCGGGCCGGTTCCCGTGGAGCCCGTGCCGCTGCGTCCGGTCGATCGACCGGCGGCCTCGGCGGCCCCGTCGCGGGTCCCTTCGTCATAGAGGTGCTCGAGGATGCGCTTGCCCAGGCGCTCCTCCAGCTCGAACAGCGTCCGGACCCCGGCGAGATTGACGCCGCGGTCGCGGGTGAGGTGCCGGATCCACAGGATCCGCCGGATGTCCTCCTCGGAGTACAGCCGGATGTTGGTCGGCGTGCGCGCCGGGCAGACCAGCCCCTCGTCCTCGTAGATGCGCAGGGTCCGCGGGTGTGCGGACACGAGCGTGGCCGCCACGCTGATGACGTAGACGGGCCGGGTGGGGTCCCGGTCGGGCCGGCGCGCCGCCGCCACTGGTCAGGCCTCCTCGGTCTTCGCGGTCTCGGCGGGCGTGCCCGCCTCGACGGCGGTGGCCTGGCCACCGGTCACGGGGCTGATCCGGATCTGCTTCGGCTTGACCTGCTCGGCCTTGGGGATGCGGAGGGAGAGCACGCCGTGCTCGAACGTGGCCTCGGCCTTGTCGGCCTCGAGCCCCGTGGGAAGCGTCACGGTGCGCATCACGCTGCCGTGGCTGATCTCGCGGACGACCCAGCCCTGCTCGTCGGCGGTCCGCTCGGTGCGGTCCTCGGCGCGGATGGTCAGGGTGTTGTTCTCGACGGTGATCTCGACATCCTCGGGGGCGATGCCCGGCAGCGCAGCCTCGACGAGGAGCGCGTCCGGCGTCGTGCGGACGTCGAGCGGCAGCCGGGCGAGATCGCCCTGCTGGGAATAGGCCGTCAGCGGCCTGAAGACGGTGTCGTCAAACAAGCGATCCATCGCCTGGCGAAGCGTCACGAGCTCGCTGAAGGGCGACGTGCGACGGGTGAGCGTCATCTCATCGATCCTCCTGCTGGGTCCGGCGGCCGCGCCGCCGGGCGGGTTGCCATGCCGGCCGGACGCCGGCGAAACGTTGGTCGCCGATGCGGCGGGTTGGCCGCGCACCGGGCATGTCACAGGCTAGAACCCTGACAATGGTGTTGTCAAGGTACCTATAGGCGATTGTGTACGAACCTTAGCCATATCGCGATTCGAGACCGACGATGACCGCGCCGCTCAGGGTCTCGCGCGCGAGATCGGCGTACAGTGCCGCGGTGGACGCGCGACCCCTGCCCCGCCGATGAGCTCCCGCTCGCTCTCCCGGCGCACCCTGCTGCGCGCGTCGCTCGCCGCCGGGGTCGCCGCGATCGCGGCCGCGTGCGGGGGTCCGGCCCCGTCCGTCACCGGGACCGCCTCGCCATCGCCGGCGAACCGCTCCCCCGACGATGGCGGACCCGTCGAGACGCCGTCGAGCACCGCCACCCCCGAACCCACGCCGGCGCCCACCGCGTCGCCGGTCGCCCTGGAGACGCTGATCGCCAGCCTCCTCGTGGTGGGGTTCCGCGGCGAGACGCTCCGCGCCGGCGGCTGGATGGAGCGCGCGCTCGCTGGCGGCCTGGGTGGGGTGATCCTGTTCGACCGGGACCAGGAGACGGGCGGCTCGCGCAACGTCCGCTCGCCCGCGCAGGTCCGCCGCCTGACGGCCGCCATCCGCGATGCCGCCGGCGGGGCGCCGATCATCGCGATCGACCAGGAGGGCGGGCTCGTGACCCGGCTGTCCCCGGCGCACGGCTACCCGGCGGTGGCGTCCGAGGCCGACATCGGGGCGGGCAGCACGGCCCGCGCCCGTCGCTGGGCCCGCGACCTTGCCGCCACGCTCGCGGACGCGGGCGTGACCCTCAACCTGGCGCCGGTCGTGGACATGAACGTGAACCCCAGCAGCCCGGCGATCGGCGCGCTCGGACGATCCTTCTCCGCGGACGCCGACGTCGTCGTCCGCATGGCCGGGATCGAGGTCGCCGCCCATCGCGCCGCGGGCGTCGCCACCGCGCTCAAGCACTTCCCCGGGATCGGCAGCTCCACGGGCAACACCGATGACGGGTCGGTGGACGTGACCCGGACCTGGCATCGGGCGGAGCTGGCGCCGTTCCGTCGGCTGATCGAGGAGGACAGGGCGGACGTCGTGATGGTGGGCCACGTGCGCAACGACCGGCTCGACCCGCACCGGCCGGCGTCGCAGTCACGCGCCGTGGTCACCGACCTGCTCCGGGGCACGCTCGGCTGGGAAGGCGTCATCGTGACCGACGACCTCCAGGCAGGCGCCGTCGCGGCCGATGGCCCGGCGGAGGCGGCGATCCGCGCGCTCGAGGCCGGCGCAGACCTGCTCCTGTTCGCCAACCAGCTGGGCTACGACAACCGGATCGTGGACACGGTCGTCGCCGCGCTCGCGGATGCGGTCCGCTCCGGTCGGCTCGACCGGGCGACCGTCGAGGCGTCGGCGGCACGGATCGGGTCGCTCTTCCCGCGGCGGTGAGCGACGGGCGGATGGACGGCGTCCGACCCGATCCTGTCAGCCCGGTGGCCGCCGGGTCGCGAGCGTTCTTCGTCGCGTGGGAGGGCACGCCCAGCTGGGAGACGAGGCGCCCGCAGCCGGTGGTCACGAGGCTGCTCGCGGAGGGCGCGATCCGGGGACGCGTGCTGGACGTCGGCTGTGGCACCGGGCTCCACGCGGTCCAGCTCGCCAGGGCCGGTCACGAGGTGGTGGGCGTCGATGTCGTGCCGCGTGCCATCGAGCTCGCCACGGCGCGCGCCGACGAGGCGGCGGTCAGCGCCCGGTTCGTCGTGGCGGACGCGCTGGACCTCGCCCGACACGGTGATGCGCTCGGCGCGCCGTTCGACACCCTGCTCGACGTCGGCCTGTTTCACGTCCTGCAGCCGACCGACAGGGCTCGCTACGCCTCTGCCGTGGCCGCGGTCGCCCGACCGGGAGCGGCAGCATTCGTGGTGGCGTGGAGCGATCGGAACCCGTTCGGGATCGGACCGGGACGGATCACGCGCCGTGAGCTGCGAGGGGCGTTCCGCGCGGCCGCCGGCTGGCGGATCGACGGGATCGACGAGGCACAGCTCGAGACGTTGCTCCCGATGAGCACGGTTCACGTCTGGCTGGCGAGGCTGACGCGTCGCTGATGGCGTCCGTGGTCGTGCGTCTCGCGTCGTGCGGACGGACCTCGCCTGGGTCTGGGCCACCTCGGCGCGCCCACCCGGCCCTGACCTGGCGAGCGATGATGCGGACGACCGACCAGGTGGAAC
>JAICUV010000218.1 GCA_025935655.1 Chloroflexota bacterium
CGCAGCGCGGCTGTTCGTCGCTGCCTCGATCGGCCCGTACGGGGCGATGCTCGCCGACGGCGCCGAGTACCGGGGTCGCTACGGCCGGTCGGTGGCCGAGCTCCGGGACTTCCACCGCGGGCGCCTCGAGGTCCTCGCGGGCACCGACGCGGACGTCCTGGCCGTCGAGACGATCCCGGAGCTGGAGGAGGCGGTCGCGGTCGCGGGCCTCGTCGCGGAGACGGAGGGGACCGCGGCCTGGCTCTCGTTCTCGTGCGTCGACGGGGCCCGCATCCGGAGCGGCGCCCCGATCGAGGAGGCCGTCGCGGCAGTGGACGGCACCCGCGGGCTGCTCGCAATCGGCGTCAACTGCACCGCGCCCCAGCACGTCGACGAGCTCCTCGGCCGGATCGCCGCGACCACGGCCCTCCCGATCGTCGTCTACCCCAACAGCGGCGAGGGCTGGGACGCGGCGCGTCGGGCGTGGACCGGCGCCGCGGCCGGCAGGATCGACGCCGCGGCGGGAAGGCGCTGGCTCGCAGCGGGCGCCCGGCTCATCGGCGGCTGCTGCCGGGTCACGCCAGACCAGGTCCATGGCCTCGCCGTCGGGTTGCCCGCGCACGCCCCCGCGGCCCAGTAACCGCGGACCACTCGCGGGCCGCGGGCCACTCGCGGGCCGCACGGGCACGCGTTTCGTGACCAATGTCCCGGCTGGCTCCGCCGCCCGCTGGACTACGGTCAGGGCATCTCCGGGCGTTCGCGCCCGCGTCCATGGAGGTCACCCGCGCGTGTCGCCCGCGTCCCGATCCATCGCCCTGCTCGTCCTGGCCCTGTCGCTGTCGGCGTGCGCCGGCCAGTCGTTCCCGCCTGCCGCCAACCCCGGCGCGTCGTCCGCCGTCGGCGCCACCGAGGCCGGGCCCACCCCCCAGGCGCTCTCCGCGGGCACCCACAGCACGGCCAACTTCCGTCCGACGCTGACGTTCACCGTGCCGGCCGGCTGGGAGCTCGTCGCGGACACGCCCAACTGGGTCCAGCTCCGCCCGGCAGGCGTGGAGAACCTGGGCATCTACCTGTTCCGTGACGCCCGCGCCGCGTCGCAGGACCCGACGTGCCCCACGACGCCCGCGGACGGGGTGGGGATGACCTCGAGCGAGCTCACGGCGTTCTTCCGGGGGCTCCCAGGGCTCGTCGCGGGCAGCCCCGCGCTCGTGTCGGTGGGCGGGCTCAACGGCGCCTCGATCGACCTCGGACTCACGCAGGGCTGGACGCTCTCGTGCCCCTTCGCGGGTGGCGTCCCCACGGTGCCGCTGCTGATGAACGCCGGGATCGATCGTTGGGTGCTCGCCGGCGGCGAGCGGCTCCGCTTCTACTTCCTCGACCTGCCGGCAGGGAACGTCGTCGTGGACGTGGACGACTTCGAGGGATCGCAGATCGACACGCTGATCGCATCGTCCACGCCGATCATCAAGTCGTTCGTGTTCGCCGATGACGCGGGTCCCGGCGCGTCGCCCTCGGCGGCGGCATCCCCGGCCGCGGGATCCCCCGCCGCGTCCGCCGCAGCCTCACCCGTCGTGTCGCCTTCGGTCTCGGCGGCGCCCTGACGCTGCCGCCGGGCGCTAGCATCGCCCGATGACCACGCCATCTCCCGCCGCGGATGCGCGCATCCTCGCCCTGGTTCCCGGCTACGAGGAGGGCCCCCGGATCGGCGCCGTCGTGGCGGCCGCGCTGCGCCACCTGCCCGTCCTCGTCGTGGACGATGGCTCCTCGGATGACACCGCCCCCAACGCGGAGGCGGCCGGCGCCCGCGTCGTCCGCCAGGTCCCCAACCAGGGCAAGGGCGCCGCGCTCCGCGCCGGGTTCCGCCTGGCCCTCGACGAGGGGTACGACGCGGTCCTCACGCTCGACGCCGACGGCCAGCACGACCCGGACGAGATCCCCCGGTTCGTCGCGGCGTTCGGGGCACCGGGCGCATCGGGCCCTCGCCCGGAGCTGATCATCGGGCGCCGCGACTTCGCCCGCATGCCGCCGGTCAGGCGCCTCGCCAACACGCTCGGGACGGCGACGTTCTCGTGGGCCGTGGGACGCCACGTGCCGGACAACCAGTCCGGCTACCGGCTGCTGGGGCGGCGGCTCATGCGCGCGACGCTGGACTCGGAGGAGACGGGCTTCGAGTTCGAGGTCGAGATGATCGCCGTCTGCCTGCGCAACGGCTGGACGCTGGACTGGGTGCCGATCTCGACGATCTACGCCGGCGAGCCGTCGCACGTCCGTCCGATGGCCCACCTCCGCCACTTCGTCCGCGCGACGCGGTCCGCCCGTCGCCGCATGCGCCGGCGCTGACGGCCCATCCCGCGCGGGGCGCACCCAGCGGCATCGTCAATCGTCCATCGCTCCGGGCGGCGGGCGTCCACGCCAGGACGCCATCGCTGCCGGGTGGCCGTGGACGGGTCCGACGCGAGCATGAGGCTCATCGTCCTCGCCACCCCGAGCGACCCGAAGGAGCCCTCATCCGATGTCGAACCCCGCCACGCCCGTCGCCGGCGCCCGCAGCGCCGCTGCCGCTCCCGTCTCCTCCAGCCCGCTCGGTGCCGCCGACCTGCGCGCGCTCCGGGACGCGGTCAGCGGCGAGGTCCTCGTCGCCGGCGACCCGCGCTTCGACGCAGTCCGGGGACTGCACAACACCCACTACTCCCGCACGCCGGCGGCGATCGTTCGCCCGGCCGATGCCATCGACGTCTCGCGCGCCGTCCTCACCGCCCGCGAGCTCGGGCTCGAGCTCGCCGTGAAGAGCGGCGGACACAGCGTGGCCGGCCACTCGTCGACGGACGGCGGGATCCTCATCGACATGCGGACGCTCAACGCGGTCGACATCGACCCGATCCGGTGGGTCGGCTCGGCGCAGGGCGGGACGACGGCCGGCGAGTACACGCTCGCGGCGCACGCCCACGGCATGGCCACCCCGTTCGGCGACACGCTGTCCGTCGGCCTCGGCGGCCTCACGCTCGGCGGCGGCATCGGCTGGCTCGCGCGCAAGCACGGGATGACGATCGACAACCTGCTCGAGGCCGACCTCGTGACGGCTGACGGGCGCCTGGTCTCCGTCTCCGAGGAGTCCGATCCCGACCTGTTCTGGGCGATCCGGGGCGGCGGCGGCAACTTCGGGATCGTGACGCGGTTCCGCTACCGGCTGCACCCGGTGGAGATCGTGAGCGGTGGCGCCCTGTTCCTGCCGCTCTCGCGGGAGGTCCTGCGCGGGCTCGTCGACGCGTCGATGGCCGCGCCCGAGGCCCTGACGCAGATCTCGTTCGTCATGCGCATGCCGCCCGCGCCGTTCGTGCCCGCGGAGCTCGTGGGGACGCCGTCCGTCGTGGTGATGCCGGTGTTCTCGGGGCCGCTCGACGAGGCCGCCGCCGCCATGGCCCCGTTCCGCGCGCTGGCCACGCCCCTCATCGACATGGTCGGTCCCATGCCGTACCCGGCGCAGTACCAGTTCACGGCCGAGGGCGAGGCCCCGTCGGCGGGCGTGCTCCGGTCCTCGTTCCTGCCCGATCTGAACGACGCGGCGCTCGACGCGATCGTCGAGCGGCACAGCAGCTCGGCGCCCGGCATGCCGATGCTCCAGCTGCGCGTCCTCGGCGGCGCGATGGCCCGCGTCCCCGCCGACGCGACCGCCTTCGCCCACCGCGACACGCCGGTCATGGCGACGGTGATCACGGGGACCACCGAGGACCACTACGCGGAGGCGCTGGCCTGGACCGAGGCGTATCACGCCGAGCTGTCCGTCGGGTCCACGGGGGTCTACTCGAACTTCCTCGCAGAGGAGGCCGGCCGGCTGTCGCAGGCCTATCCGGGCGCGACCTACGAGCGGCTGGTGCAGGTCAAGCGCCGCGTGGACCCGCAGAACGTGTTCCGCGGAAACCACAACATCGATCCGAGCTAGGGGCGCCGAGCCCGCGCTCCGGGCCCCTCGCACTCGCGATCCTCGCGCCCCCGGTGGCCTGCCACCGGGGGCGCATCCGTCACCGCCCGTGTTTGTCACCGCCCGCCTTCGCCCCGCCTGCGCCCAGGGCCGCAAGTCACTCGGACTCACGCACGCCTTGTCCTCGCACGGCCGCGTCGTCAAGGTCGACTTTGTGGACGCCGCCACGCACGAACGAGGTGACTGCCAGTCCCACCTGACTCGCCCCGACCGGCGCGCGCCCGCGTGATGCACCACAGATTGCGCAGGCGCCTGACCGAGCACGATCGTGCGCCGAACACCGGCACTTGGCCCCCGGTCCCGCACGACGGGGCGCGATCCCATTCCCTCGTGCATACGGTGCGCCTGGCGACGCACCCGATCCGCGGAACCCCGCCCGACGAACCATCGTCAAGGCAACTTCATCTGTCCGCCACCCGCCCTGAAGACAGACCCGTCATGCTGGGCCGCACGCCAACCATGGCCCATTCCGTGCCCGACAGCCCGAAAGACCTCATGACCGAACCCCTCGATCCCTCGACGCCATCCGGCGTGCCCACGCCCCTCCCGCCGCCGCCAGCAGCGGCTTGGGCCCCGCCCGCCCCGCCCGCGGCCGCCCCGGCCCTGGACAGCGGCGGCGTCGGGTTTGCCGTTCCCGCGGTCCCGGTCTCGGGGATCCCGGCGACGACGCGTCCGTCCGCATCGTCCGGGTACGGCAAGTGGCTCATCGCGATCCTCATCCCGGTCATCGCGATCGTCACCTTCGCGGGCGGCGTCGCCGCCGGCCGGAGCGATCTCCTCGGCGCGCAGGCCGGGGCCGCCGCAACCGCCGCCCCGCACACGGGCGACGCGAACCTCGACCTCATCGAGCAGGCGTGGCACACGATCCACGACAACTACGTCGACGCGAAGCACCTCAACGACCAGGACCTCGCGTATGGCGCGAT
Source organism: Chloroflexota bacterium (assembly GCA_025935655.1). Taxonomy (GTDB): domain Bacteria; phylum Chloroflexota; class Limnocylindria; order Limnocylindrales; family CSP1-4; genus CAIXZV01. Next base: position 4,885 of record JAICUV010000218.1, read on the forward strand.
CCGCGGCATGACCGACGCCGTCGGCGACGAGGGGCACACGAGCTTCCTCACGGCCGCCGAGGCGAAGGCCATGGACCAGTCGCTGTCAGGCACGTTCGTGGGCATCGGCGTCCAGGTGAGCGACGGCACGAACGGCGGTCCGCCGGTCATCAGCGCCGTCATCCCGAAGACGCCCGCCGCCGAATCCGAGCAGCTCAAGCGCGGCGACCGGATCGTCGCGGTGGACGGCTGGAAGACCGCGGGCCACACCACGGACGAGGTCGTGTCCCGCGTCCGCGGGCCGGAGGGCCAGCCCGTCACGCTCACGATCGGCCGCGACGGCGCCGCGGACTTCGACGTCACCATCACCCGCCGCAAGTTCGACCTGCCGCTCGTGTCGTGGGCGATGGTCCCCGGGCGCAAGGTCGCGATGATCCGGCTCGAGCAGTTCGCGACCCGCGCCACCGAGGCGATCCAGGGCGCGATCACGGACGCCAAGGCGGCCGGGGCGACCGCGATCATCCTCGACCTGCGCGGCAATCCCGGCGGCTACGTCAACGAGGCGATCGGCGTCGCGAGCCAGTTCGTCGGCGATGGGGTCGTCTACCAGAGCCAGGACGCGTCGGGAACCACGAAGGACGTCAACGTCCAGCCGGGCGGCCTGTACACGGAGGGCCCGCTCGTCGTTCTCGCCAACGGCGAGTCCGCGAGCTCAGCCGAGATCGTCACGGGCGCCATCCAGGACGCGAAGCGGGGCACGGTCGTGGGGGAGAAGACGTTCGGCACGGGGACCGTCCTCGGGCGGTTCGACCTCGCGGACGGCTCCTCGATGCGCATCGGCGTCGAGCGCTGGCTGACCCGTGGCGGCCGCCCGATCTGGCACGAGGGGCTGGAGCCCGACATCAGGGTCGTGCTCGCGGACACCGTCACGCCGCTCCTCCCGGACGAGCTCAGGGACCTCTCGGCCGCGGAGCTCGCGAAGAGCCCGGACGTCCAGGTGCTCAAGGCCCTCGAGGTCCTCAAGGGCCAGGGCTGACAGCGGACCGGGAATCGAGACGACCCCCCGCCAAGACCGCGGGCGTCAGCCATGTGCGAG
>JAICUV010000258.1 GCA_025935655.1 Chloroflexota bacterium
CGTAGTCACCGATGACGGTCGTGTTGATGTTGCCGAACCGGTCGATCTGGGCCGCGCCGAGAAAGCCGACGTCGATGAGGCCACCCTGGAGATAGAACGCGAACAGCTCGAACATGCTCGTGGCGGCAGTGGCGCCGGTCACGATCGTCGGGTCGCCGATGCTCAGCGGCAGGCGCGCCGGGCGAGCGCCGAACACGCCGGCCTCGTAGACGAGCTCGAGATCGGGCGCGACGGTCCGCTGGGCGAGGTTGACCGCGATGTTCGGCAGCCCGACGCCGACGAAGCAGACGTGCTGGCCCGCGAGCTCCCGCGCGGCGGCGACGATCATCATCTCGGACTTCGAGAACGCGCCGCTCACGACCGCGCCTCGAACAGCTCGACCGCGTTGCCGTCCGGGTCGTCCAGCAGGATCTGCTTGCCCCCCGGTCCGCTCACGACGTCGTTGCGGAACGTCGCCCCGACGTTGCGCAGCCGGGCCACGAACGCGTCCAGGTCCTCGACCTCGATGACCAGCCGGCTCCACCCGCCGGGCATCGGCTGGCGGCCATCGGGCATCGGTCGCGCAGCCGAGGACGCGGGTCCGGCGAGCCACAGGTGGAGGTCGTCATGGCGGACGCGGGCGAACGCGGGGAGCATCTCCTGCTCCACCTCGAACTCCAGGAGGTCGCGGTAGAACGCGACGGCCCGGGCGACGTCGGTCACGAGGTAGCGGACGGTGGCCATCAGCGGTAGCTCCCGTAGTCCACGGACCCGGACGGCGCGGGGCCCGGCCGCAGGGACTCGACCCGCGCCTCGCCCAGCTTCTGGACGTAGGCCGCGCGGTCCGGGAGGTCGTAGACCCACTCGCGCAGCCACGCCTGGAGCGCGTCCTCGTCGCGCGAGATCGGGTCCCAGTCCAGGTAGAAGCGGTTGTCGCGGTCGTAGGCGCCCTGGACGTACGAGGGATGCGCGCCGAACGGGTCCACGACCACCGCGTCCACGATGAGGCCCGGGATCACCGTCCGGTTGGGATCGGCCCGGATCACGGTCTCGTCGACGAGCTCCTCGACCACCACGATCACGCGGTCGGCCGCGAAGGCGGCCTCCTTCTGGCAGCCCAGGAGGCCCCAGATCTGCGTGTTGCCCGCGGCATCGGCGCGCTGCGCGTGGACGATCGTGACGCCCGGGTTGAGCGGCGGCACGGCGTACACCGTCTCGTCCGAGTAGGGCGACGTGATCGGCCGGATCAGCGGGTTCGCCTTGGGCAGGTCGGTCTCGAAGTAGGAGCGCAGCGGCATGAACGGGAGGTTCGCGGCACCCGCGGTGTACCGGGCGACCATGCCGAAATGGCTGTATTCCTCGATCTCGAGCGCGGTCCCCTCGCCCACCGACGCGGGCTCGATCCGGCGCCGGATCGCGTTGAGGCCGCCGACGCCCGGGTTGCCGAGCCAGCTGAAGATGAGCTTGCGGGCCACCCCGCCCGCGATCATCTGGTCGTAGATGACATCCGGGGTCATGCGCGCGAGCACGAGGTCTCGCTTGCGCTGGCGGATGATCTCGTGGCCGGCGGAGAAGCCGATGAGGTGCGTGAAGCCCTCGATCGCGACCGTGTCCCCGTCCCGGACGAGGTCGGAGATCGCGTCACGCATCGAGACGACCTTGCCGGACATCGGGCTCCTACGGGCCTCCGCTGCATGCGTTCCATGCAGGCTGCATGAGCGCCAACCCAGTGTATCGAGGGTCAGTCCTCGATGACCGTCACGAGCGGCAGGTGATCCGAGGCGCGCGCCACCATCGGCGCATCGAGCGCGGGCGCGCAGACGGTCACGGCGGGGAGCAGGCCCGGCGGGACCAGCGCGTAGTCCAGGCGCACCTGGGGCGCGAGCGCGGGCAGGGTGAACCCGGCGTCGGTCGGGTGGAGATGCCGGAACGCGTCGACCCAGCCGGCCGCCGCAAGGCGGTCCTGGACGTCCGTCCGGATGCCGCCGTCGAAGCGCAGCAGCAGCCGGAGCCACAGCGGCATCGCGCGCACGCTCGGGGCGTCGCCTCGAGCGACCGAGTTGAGGTCGCCCATCAGGATCGTGTTGTCGTCGGCCGCGCCGCCCGCCCACTCGAGGAGCGTGTCGACGCTCCGGAGTCGCGCCCGCTCGCCACGCGCGGACAGGCCCGCCGGGAGATGAAGGCCCACGAGCCGGATCCGCGGCGCGCCCGCGGGGACCACCTCGACGAACCCGCGCGATCGCCCGGGCCGGTGCCACTCGTGCCCCAGGAGCGGCTCCCGGCTCAGCGTGGCGACGCTCCAGCCGGGACGCCGGTACACGTGCCCGAGCCCGGCGGCGTGCGCGATGCGATCGACGGCGACGGGGTCCGTGGCCTCCTGGAGCAGGACGACGTCCGGTTCGAGGTGCGCCAGCACGGCGCCCAGGAAGGCGACGCGGCTCCCGCCGCCGAACCGCACGTTGTACGAGACGAGGCGCACGGGCGCGGTCAGCCCCCGAGGACGACGTACGGCGTCCCCTGCAACCCGGAGCGGAGGTCCAGGAACCAGCGCGCCATCGCCTGGAGCGCGACCGGGCGCCCGGCGACCTCCTGCGCGGCCGCGCGTGCCTGCTCGAGCGTGGGCTCGGCGATGTCCCGGGCCTCGTCGTACAGCGGCTGGGTGTTCACCCCCGGAAGATAGAAGGCATCGGGCGCCCACGCAGCCATCGCCTGCTCGCCGATGAGCACCACGTCGAGGTCGCTCGTCCCGGGCCCGCGGGCGTCGAACGGCTCGCCGGTCTTGTAGCTGGACCCCTGGACGGCCGACCCCCGCAGCACGAGACGGGTCCCGGCGGGCACGCCGGCCTGGAGCGCGGCCATGAACCGCGCGAAGCGGTCCAGGTCGCCGTCGAACGCACGCTCGATCGCGCCCGCGAGCAGGGCGGGCTCCTCGGAGCCGGCGGGTCGGAGCGCGGCGACCGCGGCCTCGAGGACGGGCGCGTGGTCGAACGGCGGCCCCACGTACTGGAGCTCGACGTCCGGGTGCTCGCGACCCACCGAGTCGAGGCGGCGATGGAGTTCGAGCAGATCGGGGTCCCGGAGGCTCGCACCGGCGTCGTCGACCGCGAGGCCGACCGGGACCACCGCCACGGCGGACGACCCCGAGTCGATGGCCGCGTGCACGGCGTCGATCGCTTCGTCGGCCGACGCCGCGTAGACGACCGTCGGGTCGTCGTCGTCCTCGCTGATCGCGGCCGCGAGCGCGTCGAGACGCCCGGGCCGGACGGCGCCGCCCGCGGCGTGGAGCGTCGCGACCTCGTCGCGGACGGCCCGCCAGACATCGGTGCGCGCGCCGGCGTCACGCGCAGCCGCGTCGAGGTCAGAGGCGGCGACTGGTGCGGGGCGCGGCGGGCGCGCCACCACGAGGACGAGGCTCACGCACGCATGCTGGGCGGCGCCCGCTATCAGGCGCCCGTCGACGGCCCCACGGGGAGTTTGCGGATGTGTATCGATCCCGGCGTCATCGGTGCCGGCGTTCCCGCCGGATCGGGTCAGCCCGCGGACTCGATCCCCTGGACCGCGAGACCCTCCTCGCTCGCGCGCTCGACCTCGCGCAGGTCCTGGCCGCGGTGCCGCGCGACGTGCGCGACGGCGTCGGTGAAGATCCGCACCGCGGTCTGGGCCTCCGTCTGCGACACCACGAGCGGCGGCGACATCCGGACGCAGTCGTCGCCCGCCTCGAGGACGAGCAGCCCACGGTCGAAGGCCTGCATCTGCACGGCCTCGGCGGTCTCGCCCGAGTCGAACTGGATGCCGATCATCAGGCCCTTGCCGCGGACGTCGCGGACGAGGCCGGGGAAGCGGTCCTGGAGCGGCGCGAGTCCCTCCATGATCTCGCGGCCGCGGATGCCGGCGTTCGCGATGAGGCCGCCCTCGAGGAGGCGGATCGTCTCCATGAGCGCGGCGAGGGCGACGGGGTTGCCGCCGTACGTCGAGCCGTGCGCCCCGGGCCCCCAGCTCATGACCTCGCTCTTCGCGACCACGGCGCCGATCGGCATCCCGGACGCGATGCCCTTGGCCGTCAGCAGGATGTCGGGCTCCACGTCCCAGTGCTGGATCGCCCACATCTTCCCGGTGCGACCCGCGCCGGACTGGACCTCGTCCGCGATGAGCAGGATCCCGTGGCGGTCGCACAGCTCGCGCAGCCGCGGCAGGAAGTCGTCCTCGGGGACGACGTAGCCGCCCTCGCCCTGGATCGGCTCCACGATGACCGCGGCGAACTCGTCGGCGGGCATGAGTCGCTTGAAGATCCGGCTCTCGATCTCGTCCAGGCCCTCGTTGCCGAACGGCACGTGGTAGACGCCGGGGAGCAGCGGGCCGAAGTGCGCGTGGTACTTCGCCTTGGAGGCCGTGAGGCTGACCGCACCCATCGTCCGGCCGTGGAACGCGCCGAGGAACGCGATGACGTTCTGGCGACGCGTGTGGTACCGGGCGAGCTTGAGCCCGGCCTCAACCGCCTCCGCGCCGCTGTTGCCGATGAAGGTGCGGGCGGGTCCCTCGAACGGCGAGATCCGTGCGAGCTCGGCCGCGGCCTGCGCGTAGATCGGCAGGTAGAAGTCGCTCGCCGACATGTGGAGCAGGTTCGCGGCCTGGTCCTGGATCGCCTTCACCACGTCCGGGTGGCTGTGGCCAGTGGAGTTGACGGCGATCCCGGCCGCGAAGTCGAGGAA
>JAICUV010000211.1 GCA_025935655.1 Chloroflexota bacterium
ACCGGGATGATCGCGCTGCCGAGCGCGAGCGGGATCAGCGTCGTCCAGAGCTCGACCATCGGGTGCAGCGTACGACGGACCCCCGCGTCGCCGGCGGGTGGCGCAGAATCGTCGCGTGGACCAGTCCAGCCTCCGTGTCGTCATCGCCGAGGACTCCGCGCTCATCCGCGAGGGCCTCGCGCGGGTCATCACGGACTCCGGCGGCGAGGTCGTCGCCAAGGTCGGTGACGGCCCCAGCCTCGTGCGCGCGGTCGTGGAGCACCGCCCGGACGTGTCGGTGGTGGACGTGCGGATGCCGCCGACCCAGCGCGACGAAGGGCTGCGGGCCGCGATCGAGGCCCGGCGGCTGGTGCCCGGGGCGCCGGTGCTGGTGCTCTCGCAGTACGTGGAGCGGCAGTACGCGACCGAGCTGCTCGCGGACCGCGCGGGCGGCGTGGGCTACCTGCTCAAGGACCGCGTCGCCGACATCCGCGAGTTCATGGACGCGCTGCGCCGCGTCGCCCGCGGCGGGACCGCGCTGGACCCGGAGGTCGTCGCCCAGCTCATGGTCCCGCGCCACGCCGAGGGCGGGCTCAACTCGCTGACGCCCCGCGAGCGCGAGGTCCTCGCCGCGATGGCGGAGGGTCGCACGAACATGGGCATCGCGACCCTCCTCTCGATCTCCGAGGGTGCGACCGAGAAGCACATCAGCAACATCTTCGGCAAGCTCGAGCTCCCCGACTCGGAGAACGACCACCGCCGGGTGCTGGCCGTGCTCACCTACCTGGGCTCATAGCCGCCTGGCGCGGTCCCGGACACGGGAACGGCGCGACCGTCGGCGCCGGCACGCCGACGAGCTACGAGCAGTTCGCCGCCATCCACCCCGACAGCGTCGTCGCGGCGCTCGTGAGGCGAGGATCCTCGGCGCTGACCGAGGAAGGATCGGCGGCGAGCGCCGTCCAGAACGCGGCGAGGTCCGCGGCGGCGGACTGGAGCTCCGGCGGAGCGCTTGCCGCGAACGCCTTGAGGTCGTCGACCGTCCGCGCCTTCGACGCTGCATCGAGCGCCTGGATGACCGCGAAGCTGCCGGCCCCGAACGCGTAGTCGAGGTCCTTGAGGTTCGAGAGCGCGCGGCAGGTCGCCGAAGCGTCGCCGGCCGCCGACGCGCCCGCGCTGGCCTGGGGCGCGATCGACTCGAGCGGCGCCGTCGACTCGAGCGGGCCGCCCGTCGCCACCGAGGACGAGCTTGCGCCGCCGCAGGCGGTGACGAACACGGCGAGCAGGAGCGTGGCGGAAGCGACGGCGGTGCGGACGAAGGTGGGCATCGGGCGACCTCGCGGCTCGGAGTTGGTCGTCGGCCACGATCCGCCGTGCGCGGCCGACGGGGCGTCACACGGCCGCCCGACGGGGAGACGTGTGCATTACAAGCGGGATCGAGGCGTCTACCGAGGACCTTCCACCGCGGCCGGGATCTCGGCGCGCACCACCGTCGGCCCGCCCTCCGGCGACTCCACGCCGAGTCGCCCGTCCAGTGCCTCCACGCGCCCCGCCAGCCCGGTCAGCCCCCCGGACGGCAGCAGCCGCGCGCCGCCCCGCCCGTCGTCGCGGACCTCGACCACCACCAGCGGCCCCTCGCGCCGGACGTGGATCTCGCACCGCGTAGCGCCCGCGTGCTTGGCGACGTTCGCCAGCGCCTCCGCGACGACGAAGTACGCGGCCCGCTCCACGGCGTCGGACAGCCGCTCGCCCGCGGGCAGCGACGACAGCACCACCGTCGGCACCGGCGAGCGGCCCGCCAGCGCCGCCAAAGCCGGCACGAGCCCGCGGTCCATGAGGATCGACGGCGCGATCCCGCGCACGAGGCTGCGGATCTCCGCCAGGGCCAGCCGTGCCTGGTCCCGCGCATCCGTCACGAGGCCCTTCGCGGCCTCGGGGTCGGTGTCGATGCGCTCCGCGGCCAGCCCCAGGTTGATCGTGAGCATGACGAGGCGCTGCTGCGCACCGTCGTGGAGGTCGCGCTCGATCCGGCGGAGCTCGGACGCCTCCACGTCCAGCACGGCCTTGCGGCTCTCTTCCAGCGTCTCCACCCGCTGCTCGAGCGCCCGGGTCTCCGAGTCGCACAGGATCACCGCGATGACCTGCCGGTGGAGGGCCATGAGGCCCTGGGCGGTGAACGAGGCCACGGGCAGGAGCACGAGGCCGGCGACCAGCGAGGCGGCCGAGACGACACCCGTGTTCATGGGCGGGATCCGCGCCGAGGCCGAGGCCAGGCCGGGGACGTCGGCCATCCAGCCGCTGGTGACCAGGCCGCCCAGGGGGTCGCCGGTGATGAGGGCCCAGACGGGGACCGACAGCAGGAACAGCACCGCTCCCCAGAGAGCGGCGACGGCGGTGAACTCCACGACCGCGAGCGGGAACGCGATGAACACGTAGCCGAGGTCGCGCCACCGGTTCGGGTCGAGGAACAGGCCCATCAGCAGCTCGCGGGCGCCTGGCCCGAGCGGGCGGTACAGGTGCGCGACCAGCGGCCGCGGGTCCGCCCGGAGCGCCCTCCGGCGCTCGATCCGGGCCACGATGCGCGATGCCTCGATCGCGACGCCCACGAGGACCACGCCGATGCCGACGAACAGCGTCGAGACGCCGGCCGACAGGATGCCGATGATCGCCGAGAACGCGAACAGCTCCACCACGAACCCGACGACGATCGCGACGGTGGCGAGCCAGGTCGCCGGGTGGAGCGGGGAGCGGATGAACCGGGTGACGATGCCGCGCTCCCGCTCCGAGTCCTGGGGCCCGAAGGCACCCAGGACCAGGAGCAGGCCCAGGAGCAGGAGCGGGACGCCGATCACGAGGGATCGGACTCCAGGTACGGCACGGGGGACGTCGCGTCCGGGTCCGTGACGTCGACGGCCGGCGCGACCGGGGCCGCGGGCGGCGCGGCGGGCGTCTCGCCGAACCCCGTGGCCGGGGCGGCGGGCGTCGGAGCCGAGGCCGCCGCGGGGGCGGCGACCGGGGCCTCATGCCGCCGGAGCGAGACGACCAGGAGAGCCGCCCCGATCGCGAGCAGGAGCGCCGGCCCGAACAGCGCGCCGCCGACCCAGGTGGGCAGGACGACGTCCGCGAGGGCGATGACCCCGAACACGATCAGCACGGTGCCGATGATGAGCCCCGCACGACCGGACCGCTCGGCGTGGGCGGCGCGCTCGGCCTCGTACCGGGTGTTCCAGTCCGGGCTCCAGGTCGGGGCCGCGGCGCCCATCGCGGGCTCGCCCCAGCCGGGCTGTGCGCCCGCCGCGTAGCCGGCGCCCGCGGGCATCACGCCCTGAAAGGGGTTGAGCGGGATGACGAACGCGAGGACGATGTAGAGGAGGATCGCGAAGCCGCCGGTGAAGATCGCGGCCAGGACCCACAGGATCCGGACGACGGTCGGGTCGACCTCGAGGTACTCCGCCATGCCGCCGGCGATGCCGGTGATGGGATGGTCGATGCGGCTGCGGTACAGGCGTCGCGGGTTCACTTGCAGACTCCCTCGTCATTGATGTCCACGCTGCCGACGCTGGCCGAGACGGTCAGGTCCGCGCGCGACTGGGCGGTGAGATAGCCGGGCGTCACCCACGCGTCGCCGCTGCGGGTCAGCCCGTTGACGTCGATGGACCCGAGGCTGGCCGTGCCGGCCACCCGCAGTCCGAGCGTCTCCGGCACGCAGACGTGGAGCGCGCCGGCGTTGGCCTCCAGGTCACCGGTGAAGCCACCGGCCGCCGGGAGCTGGATCGTTGCCGCGCCAGCGTTCACGGAGACATCCAGCCGCTTGACCGTCGCGTCCGCGAGGTCGAGCTGCACGTCACCGGCGTTGACGTCCACCCCGAGGGTGGCGAGCCGGGCGCCGGACAGGTCCAGGCGGCCGCGGCCGGCGTTGATCGTCGTGTCGAGGTCCAGCGTCGTGCCCGTGGGCAGGACGACGGTCCAGTCGTCGGCGCCCGGGTGCCAGCCGAAGCGCATGCGCTGGGTGGCGGTCGAGACCGACAGGCGGTCGGAGGACGAGGTCACGTCGGCCTGGCGGTCGGCGCCGTTGCTCGCCTCGAGCGACCAGGACGTCCCGGGCGCCGTCCTGACGTCCAGCTCGCCGCACGAGAGCTCCAGGTCCACCCGGGCGACGGAGCCGAAGGTGCCCTCGCGGGTGATCGGCGTCGTCGCGTTGGCGACGTCCGTGCACGGGGTGCCCAGGTCTGGCACCGCGACGAACATCGCGCCGAGCATCAGGCCCGGCGTCACCGCGGCGACGATGCCCGCGGGGACCGCGGCCGACGTCCGGCGGAGGACGAGCGCCGCCCCGATGGCGATGACGGCGACCGGCCAGTAGGCCAGCGCGTCGGTGACGCGGACGGGATCGAGGACCCCGGCCGACGCCAGGAGCGTCACGCCGCCGGCGGCGGCGAGGAAGGCTCCGAGGTAGAGAGAACCGCGTCTCACGAACATGGCATCCATCCCTCCAGGAACGGTCGTGGTGCGCGGCCGGCGCGTTGGGCGGGCCGCACGTGGGCTCGGAAGTGATGCCCAGATCGTCGTCCTGGAGGCGGCTCGCGCCCAGCCGGGCAGCGGGCGTCTTCGGGGTGGGGCTATCCCCACCCGGGCCATGGGGCAAACCGCCGTCCGCCGTGGACGGATGACGTACGGCGGGGCTCAGCCGCTCCCGGAATCCTCGTCGGCGAGGGGGAGCGTGAACGCGAACGCCGACCCACCCTCGGGCCGGCGGGCGGCCCCGATCGTGCCGCCCAGGAGCTCGATGATCCGCCGCGACACGGCGAGGCCCAGGCCCGAGCCACTGGCCCGCTGCCGCGCGTCCTCGGACCGGAAGAACGGCTCGAACACGCGCTCCAGGTCATCGTCCGAGATGCCCGGCCCCTCGTCGAGGACCGTGAGCCGGACGCCCCGCGGGTCGGGCTCGATCTCCACCAGGACGGGTGTGCCCGCCCCGGCGTACTTGGCCGCGTTGCCCACGAGGTTCTCGATGACCCGCGCGAGCCAGCCGGGCTGCACGTCGACGAGCGTCTCGTGGGTCGCCGTGCGCAACTCGTAGGTGCGCCCTGGGTCGCGCTCGCGGAACCGCGCGAGGACCTCCCCGGCAGCCCGGTGGAGGAGCACCGGTTCCCGGAGCTGGCCCGCCTCGTGCTGGTCCAGCCTCGCGAGCAGCAGCATGCTCTCGACGAGCGCGTTCAGCTGCTCCGCGCTGTCGGCGATGTCCGCGCCGATCGCGCGCGCTTGCGCCGGGTCGAGCTCCGGCCGGATGAGCATCCGGCTCATGCCGTAGATCACGGTGAGCGGCGTCCGCAGCTCGTGCGAGACGTGGCCCAGGAACTCGTCCTTGATCGCGAGGGCCGTTCGCAGGCGCGCGTCGGCGTCCCGGCGTTCGGCGATGTCCTGGACGACGGTGATCAGCACGTCTGGCTGGCCGTCGACGCCCCGCGCCAGCGACACGGTGAGGTTGACCCACGTCTCCTGCCCGTCCTTGCGCAGGTAGCGCTTCTCGAGCGTGTACGTGTCGATCTCCCCGGCGAGCAGCCGCGCCCGCTGGGCCATGTCCTCCGCGACGTCGTCCGGGTGCGTGATGTCGGCGAACGTCCGCCCCACGAGCTCCTCCGGCGCGTAGCCGGTGATCTCGGCGAGCTTGCCGTTCACCTGGACCCAGCGCCCGGCGAGGTCGACCTGGGCAACCCCGACCGCCGCGTTGTCGAAGATGCCGCGCCAGCGCGCCTCGCTGTCGCGCAGCGCCACCTCGGCCAGGTAGCGCTCGGTCACGTCCTTGAACACGATCGCGAAGCGGCCATGCGGCCCGACGGGCGTCGCGAACACGTCGAACCGGCGGCCCATCGCGTCGGAGCCCTGCTCGAAGCGCAGCACCTCGCGGCCGAAGCCGACCCGCGCGTACGCGTCCACCCAGTGGCGCTCGAGGTCGGGGACCAGCTCCAGCGCCGTGCGCCCCGCCGCGTCGCGGAGGCCGGTCATCGCCTCGAACTGGGGGTTGACCTCGAGGAACCGGTAGTCGACCGCGGCGCCGGTGTCGTCCACGACCAT
>JAICUV010000249.1 GCA_025935655.1 Chloroflexota bacterium
GCTGATCGCGGGGACGGGCCCGAGCCGGCCCGCCGAGTACGCGGTGCCCGGACACGTCGACGCCGCCCTCGTGGCGGACCTCGCCGCCTGGGTGATGGCTCACTGAGCCACGGGCAGGAGGACGATCGTCCCGGAGGACGCGTCGCCGGGCCTGCCGCCTCGGGCACACTGGCAGCGTGACGCCGACCACCGAGCCCTCAACCGCCGAGATCCGCGGCGCGCTCACCCGGTCGGCGCTCGTGTACATGATCCTGTTCAGCGCCGTCGGATGCTGGTCGGCATACGCGTCGGTGCTGTTCAAGGAGCTGGGCGTCGGGCTGGCGGTGATCGGCCTGCTGGCGGCGGTGCCGGCGGCGGTCTCGATCGTGGGGGCCCCGACGTGGGGCCTGGTCGCCGACCGCCTGGGCGACGTCCGACCGCCGCTCCTGGCCGCGGGGCTGTGGGCCGCGGCCGCCGCCTCGCTGCTCGCGCTCCAGCCGCCGATGCCCTGGACCGCGGTCGTCGTGGCGACTCTCGCGGCCGGGTCCTCGGGGCTGACGCCGCTCGTCGACGCCCGGACGGTGGAGCGGCTCGGCCGGGCGCGAGATCGCTTCGGGCAGGCGCGGGCGTTCGGGTCGCTCGGGTTCATCCTGACGACGCTCGCGGTCGGGCTGCTCGTCCAGGTGGCCGGCACTGCGGCCATGCTCGCCGTCTACGTCCCAGCGCTCGCGCTCACGGGCATCGTCGGGGCGGCGGTCCTCGGGCGGGGGTCGCGGACCACCCGGGCATCGGGCATCGGCCCGATCCGGGCACTCCGGCTCCTGCGCGATCCCGGGATGGGCCTGTTCTTCGCCGGCTCGATCGTGGTCTGGATCGCGGCGACCGGGGTCATGGCGTTCTTCAGCCTGCGGCTCATCGAGCTCGGCGCCGACGCGCGCCTCGTGGGGATTGGCTGGGCGGCCAACGCGGTCCTCGAGATCCCGACGATGCTCGCCTATCGCCGCGTCGTCGGCCGGCTGCGCGTGCAGTGGCTGCTCGTGGCGGGTGCGGCCATCTTCGTGATCCGGGCCGCGCTGTTCGCGGTCACGGGGAGCGCGCTCGGCCTCGTCGTGGGCGCCGCGCTCGGCGGCGTGGGCTTCGGGCTGTTCCTCGTGGGCACGACGACGTTCATCGCGCGGCGCGCGCCCGCCTCGCTCCGCGCCACCGCCCAGGCGCTGTTCTCGAGCACGGCCTACGCGATCGGGTCGATCGTGGGCGGGATCCTCGCGGGCCTGGTCGCCGGCGCGTGGGGGCTCGCGACGGTGTTCCCGGCGGCCGCTGTCGCGTCGGCGGTCGGGGCGGTGATGATCTGGCTCGCGGTGATCCGCCGCGACGTGCCGGTGCTGCCCGCGGGCGCCTCCGCGGCCCTGTCCGTGCCGGACCGCTAGCCGGGAGGCGCGGGCAGACGCGGGGAATGCGGCCAGACCTGGGTGATGCGGCCAGATCCGGGGAACGCGGCCAGACTCAGCGAACGCGGGCGACCGGGGTCGTGCGCGTGGCCACGGGGACCCGGGAGATGGCGGCCGCGAGTCAGCTGAGACTTCGCCACGGACACGTCGTGCGTGCTCGCGTCGGCAAACCCGGCCTGGAGGACGCGATCGTGCGGGACCGGGCCCGGCAGGAGTCTGTCGTGACTTGACGGGGGGCCGCGGGCGGCGGCCGCGCCGGGCTGGGCCCGCCCTGAGTCCAGGGTGACCTGGCGGGCGGCCGAGCCGATCAGGCGCGGGTCATCTCGTTGTCGATGAGCCGCACGCCGTCGATGCGCACCGCGAGCGAGAGCAGGGCCTCCCGGTCGATCGTCTCGAGCTCGGCGAGGGTGTCGGGATCGGCGACGCTCACGTAGTCGGGCTCGGCGGCGGGCTCCGTCTCGAGCATGCCGCGCATCGCCGCGCGGACCGCGTCGCCCGACCGCTCGCCGCCCGCGATGGCCGCGGAACCCGCGAGCAGCGCGCGGCGCAGGACCGGGGCGGCCGCGCGACCGGCGGGCGTGAGCCGCGCGTTGCGGGATGACAGCGCGAGCCCATCCGGCTCGCGGACCGTCTCGCACGGCACCACGGTCGTGGGCAGCGCGAGGTCCAGGGCCATGCGCCGGATCACGCGGACCTGCTGGTAGTCCTTGAGCCCGAAGTACGCGCGTTCCGCGCCGACGAGCGCGAACAGGATCGCGACGACCGTCGCGACCCCGTCGAAGTGCCCGGGTCGAGCGGCGCCCTCCAGCGGCCACGAGATCGCGCCGACGGAGACGACCGTGTCGAAGCCCGGGGGATAGACCTCGGCCACGGTCGGGGCGAACACGATGTCCACGCCCGCCGCCTCGGCCCGCTCGAGGTCCCGGCCCTCGTTGCGCGGGTACTGCTCGAAGTCCGCCGCCTCACCGAACTGGCGCGGGTTGACGAAGATCGACATCACGACGGTCGCGCTGTCCGCGCGGGCCCGCTCCACGAGCGAGACGTGGCCCGCGTGGAGCCAGCCCATCGTCGGCACGAGGCCCACCGGCCGCGGCGCGGCCGCCAGCACGGCGCGCAGCTCGGCGCGCGTCCGGACGACCTGCATGGGCTGGCGGACCGTCCAGGTCCGGGCTAGAGGTCGCGGTCCAGCGGGATCCCCGCCAGCGGCATCTCGATGTCGGCCATGTCGGCCGCCGAGCGCCCGAGGACCTCGTCCAGCACGCTGTCGTCCATGCGCACGGTCTCGGCCTCGGCCGGGAACGTGCCGGCCTCGACGTCCGCGCGGTACTGCGCGACGGCGGCGAGGATGGTGGCGTGCATGTCGGCGTACTTGCGGGCGTGCCTGGGCGTCCAGTCCGTGTAGCCCAGCGTGTCGTTGATGACCTGGATCTGGCCCGAGCAGCCGGCCCCGGCGCCGATCCCGATCGTCGGGATCCGCAGCCGCTCCGTGATCGCCGCGGCCAGCTGCTCCGGGACCAGCTCGAGCACGACCGCGAAGGCGCCCGCCTCCTGGACCGCGAGCGCGTCGGCCAGGAGCTGTCGCGCCTGCTCCCGGCTCTTGCCCTGCACGCGGACCTTGCCCAGCGTGTTGATCGCCTGCGGCGTGAGCCCGATGTGGCCCATGACGGGAATCCCGGCCTTCACCAGCGCCTCGATCGTCCGCGCGCTCCGGACGCCGCCCTCCAGCTTGACCGCCTGGACGCCCGCCTCGCGCATGAACCGCCCGGCGTTGTGGAGCGCCTCCTCGGGGTTGGAGTAGGTGAGGAACGGCATGTCCGCGACGATCAGCGCCCGCTTGGTGCCCCGGACCACGGCCTTCGTGTGGTGGAGCATCTCGTCCATCGTCACGCGGACGGTGGTGTCGTAGCCCAGCATGACCTGGGCGAGGCTGTCGCCGACGAGGATCAGCGGGAGCCCGGCCTCGTCCACGATCGCGGCCGTCGGGAAGTCGTAGGCGGTGATCGTCGCGATGCGCACGCCGTCGGCATGCAGCTTCGCGATGTCGAGGACGGACAGGCGGCGGACGGTCTCGCTCTGGGCGCTCATGTGATCTCCCGTGGGTGTCAGGCCAGTGTGAGGGCTAGCCGCGCCGTTCGTCCAACAGCGCGACGACGCGGTCCAGCAGCCGGTCCGCGACCTCGCGCTTGGTGAGCAGCGGGAGCTCGTCCCGGGATCCGTCGGCGCCGAGGATCACGACCCGGTTGGTGTCCGTCCCGAAGCCCGACCCGGGCTCGCTCACGTCGTTCGCCACGAGCAGGTCCGCGCCCTTGCGCCGGAGCTTGTCGGGAGCACGCTCGAGGGAACCCGTCTCCGCCGCGAACCCGACGATGACGGGGCGTGCCGCGAGATCGCGGGCGCGGGCGCGGGCGCCGACCTCGGCGAGGATGTCCTCGGTCGGCTCCAGCTCCAGCGTCATGCCCTCGCCGCGGGTGAGCTTCGTGACTGCGGCGGCCGCGGGGCGGAAGTCGGCGACGGCGGCGGCCATCACGAGGGCGTCGGCCGGGTGCTCGATGACCGCGTCCAGGACCGCTGCACGCATCGCGGCGGTGGACTCCGCGCGGACGACGGTCGCCGCGGCCGGCAGCGGCACCTCGACCCGGCCCGCGACGATCGTGACGCCGGCGCCGCGGGCGAGGGCTGCCTCGGCGATCGCGACGCCCATCCTCCCCGTGCTCCGGTTGCCGATGAACCGCACGGGGTCGATGGCCTCCGCGGTGCCGCCCGCGCTCACGACGACGTGGCGGCCCTCGAGGTCCGGGTCGTGCGAGGGGGCGACGAGCGGGGGCCGGGCCGAGGCGCCGGCGCGGATGGGCGACCCGGCCACCGCCTCGACGACGGCGTCCACGATGAGCGGCAGCTCCGCGAGCCGGCCGATGCCCTCCTGGCCCGACGCCAGCGAGCCGGTCTCCGGGGCGATCATCCGGTAGCCGAACGCCTCCTGGAGCCGGGTCACGTTGTCACGCGTCGCGCGGTGCGTCCACATGTCGCCGTCCATCGCGGGGGCGAACAGGACGGGCGCGGACGTCGCGAGGCAGGTCGCGGTCACGACATCGCTCGCGATGCCGTTCGCCATCGCGCCCAGCCAGCGCGCCGTCGCCGGCGCCACGACGATCGCATCGGCGGCGTCCGCGACCACGATGTGCCCGATCCGCTGGTCGGGGAGCAGGCCCAGCACGTCCGTCTCCACGGCGTGGCGGCTGAGCGCGCCGAACGTCAGCGGGCCCACGAACGTCGCCGCGGACGGGGTGAGCATCACCACGACGTCGGCGCCCTCCGCGCGCAGGAGGCGCAGCAGCTCCACGGCCTTGTACGCGGCGATGGACCCGCAGACGCCGAGCCCGATGAGGCGACCCTCGAGGCGACCGGTCATCGCGCGTCCCCGGCCGCATCCTCGGCGGGCGCGTCCTCGGCGGGCGCGTCGCGGTACGGCGCGCCGCCCGCGACCTCCGCCGCGAGGATCGCGAGGCCCTTGAGCGTGAGGTCGGGGTCGATGACGTCCACGCCGTCCACGTCGCGCGCCCACGGGGCCGCCGA
>JAICUV010000159.1 GCA_025935655.1 Chloroflexota bacterium
CCCACGAGCGCGGGCCGCGCAAAGAACGCGAGGGCGACGATCGACGTCAGCCACGCGCCGGGCGCCACGATGTCGGCCTGCTGCCGCTTGAGTCCCACGGGTTCGATCCTCCTTGGCGGTCGCGACGTGCCTTGCCCGGCGATGCCGGATGTTGGTACTCTTGCCGCGGCTCATCTGCTGCGCTAACATTTCTCTGCGCAGTGCAGATATTAGCCTGACAGGGAGCAACCGTGTCAACCCCCGATTCCGAACGCGATGACCTGGTCGCGGCGATCCTCCGGTCCACGGCCGAGCTGAGCGCCGGGCGCGCCGCGTTCACCCAGGTCGTCGCGGAGCGTTTCGGCCTCGCGGCCACGGACGTCGAGTGCCTCGGGCTCCTCTCCTCCGAGGGTCCGATGGCCGTCGGCCGGCTCGGCGAGCTGACCGCGCTCACCACCGGCGCCACGACGCGCATGGTCGACCGCCTGGAGCAGGCGGGCTACGTGCGTCGGGTCCCGGACCCGGCAGACCGTCGGCGCGTCATCGTTGAGCCGGTCGCGGAACGGACCCTCGCGATCGCGCGCGCGTTCGATCCCCTCGATGCCGCGACCAGGGACGCCCTCTCCCCTGCCCGGGCGGAGGACATCCGGGCGATCCGCGGCTTCCTCGAGGCGACCGTCGCGGGGTCGCGTGACGCCATCGCGCTCGCCAGGGCGCCCGAGGCCGCGGGGATCGCCGCCGCGGCCGGCGGCACGGCGCCATCGGGGTCATCGGCGCCGGTCGCGTCCGCCACGCAGGGCCGCCTGGTGTTCGTCACCGCCGTTCCCCGGGTCACGATCACGAGCGATCCGGCCCTGGGGCGGGACCTCTACCGGGCCCGGTTCGTCGGGGCCGTCCCCAGCGCGCGCGTGCGCGACGGCGTCGTGACCATCCGCTACCCGCGCTTCGCCTGGTTCGACTTCCGGACCCGCGTCGTCGGCGAGTGGCTGGACGCCTCGGCCCACTGGCGCAAGGACACGACCGACCTCGTGCTCAACGATCGCCTGCCGTGGGCGATCGAGCTCCGGGGCGGCGCGACGTCCATCGACGCCGACCTGCGTGGCGTCCGCCTGGAGTCGTTCGACGCCGCGGGCGGGACCGGCAAGGTGCGGCTCACCCTCGGGGTGCCGTCGGGCGTCGTGCGGATCCGGCTGCGCGGCGGCGCGGGCGAGCTCAAGGTCCTGCGCCCGTCCGGGACGCCGGTCCGGCTGCGGGTCGCGGGCGGCTACCGCAGCGCGACGCTCGACGGGGTCGCGGCGTGGGCCGGCGGTCGGATCGACACGCCCGGCGCGGAGGCGATCGCCGACCGGTACGAGATCGACGTCGCGGGCGGCTCGGACCGGGTCTCGGTCACGGCCGTCGACCGCGAGGCCTGATCAGCCCTCCTCGCGCTCCACGACGGTGCGCCGGGCGGGCTCGCGAACGGCCATCGGCACGTCGGACACGTTGGGCACGAAGGACGCGGCGAGCGAGGTGGCCGCGACGAGCTGCTGCTGCTCCAGGGACAGGATCCCCAGGCGGCTGAGCGACGCGAGCTCGTCCCGGATGTAGGTC
Source organism: Chloroflexota bacterium (assembly GCA_025935655.1). Taxonomy (GTDB): domain Bacteria; phylum Chloroflexota; class Limnocylindria; order Limnocylindrales; family CSP1-4; genus CAIXZV01. Next base: position 1,573 of record JAICUV010000159.1, read on the forward strand.
TTGAGCATCTCCGGACCGTCGGTGCTGATCGCATACCGCACGCCGTTGCGGTGGAACTGGTCGAAGATCCAGCGGAACTCCTCCCAGCTCGCGACGACGCCCGTGTTGAGGTTGGACGTCGGGCAGATCTCGAGCACGATCCCCCGCTCGCGGAGCATCGCCATCGTGTGCGGGTCGTACGCCGCCTTCACGCCATGCCCGATCCGGTCCGGCTCGAGCTGGGTGATGACCCGCGCGATCTCCTCGACCGGGCCCGACTCGCCCGTGTGGACGGTGATCCCCAGGCCGTACTGGCGGGCCTTGCGGAAGATGCGCCGGTAGTCGGCCACGCGGAAGGTCGCGCTCTCGGGCCCCGCGATGTCGATGCCCACGATGCCGCGGTCGCGCCACGCGATCGCCTTCTCCACGAGGATCTCGTTGAGCTCGTACGGGAACGCGCGGTCCAGGCAGAAGATGAGCCCGGGCTTGACCGGGTACTCCAGCATCGCGCGGTCCATGCCGCGCACGGCGGCCGCGATGATGTGGTCCACGTCCTGCTCGCCGCCCCGGTTCCGCTTCATCGGGTTGAAGCGCAGCTCCATCGTCGTGATGTTGTTCTTGCGGTACGCCCCGCCGACGACCTCGTAGACCGCGCGCTCGACCGCGATCGGGCTGGACTGGATGAGCTCCGTCCAGTGGAACAGCTGGAGATACCCGTCGAAGCTCTTGGGCCGGCGCGGGTGGACCGTGATCAGGTCACGGAACTCCCAGTAGTCGCGTGTCGGGAGCTTGATCCCCTGGGCGTGGGCGATCGACCACATGATCGCCGGGGTGACCGCCGCGCCGAGGTGGCAGTGGAGCTCGGCGAGCGGGACCTTGCGCGAGAGGACGGACGGCATCACCCGAAGGATAGCCGACGGGGCGGATCAGCCGGGGACGACGCGTCCGTCGGCGTCGAGCGTCGCCTGGCGGCGCAGGTTGCGCAGCTCGGCGCCCGGGACCTGGTCGCGGGCGTGGTAGCTGGAGCGGACGAGCGGCCCGGACTCGACGTGCTTGAAGCCGAGGGCGAGCGCCTCCGCCTTCATCGACGCGAACTCGTCGGGGTGGTAGTAGCGCTCGAGCGGCAGGTGGTCCAGCGTGGGCCGCAGGTACTGCCCGATGGTGAGGATGTCGCAGTCCACCGCGCGCAGCGCCTCGAACGCCTCCGTCATCTCGTCCCGCGTCTCGCCCAGGCCGACCATCAGGCTGCTCTTCGTGTGGACGTCCTTGCCGTACTCGCCGGCGTAGACCTTGGCCCGTTCGAGCACTCCGAGCGTGCGGTCCCAGCGCGCGCGCTTGCGGACGGGCTTCTGGAGACGCCTCACCGTCTCGAGATTGTGGTTGAGGATGTCCGGACCGGCGTCCATCACGGTCCGCAGGGGCGCCTCCTCGCCGTTGAAGTCCGGGATCAGGACCTCGACGCCCATGAGCGGCTTGCGGGCACGCAGCTCGCGGATCGTCGCGGCGAACGCCCCGGCGCCGCCGTCCGGCAGGTCGTCGCGGGCGACGCTCGTGACGACGACGTGGTCGAGGTTCATTCCGGCGACAGCCTCGGCGACCCGCCGCGGCTCGTCGTCGTCGAACCAGGTGGGCTTGCCGGTCTTGATGGCGCAGAAGCCGCAGGCACGCGTGCACGTGTCCCCGAGGATCATCACCGTGGCCGTGCGCTGGTCCCAGCACTCCCCGATGTTCGGGCAGCGGGCCTCCTCGCACACGGTGTTGAGGTTGAGCCCGGACAGGAGGCCCTTGAGGTCGTGGTAGTTGTCGCCCGCCGGCATCCGGGACTTGATCCAGTCCGGGTGACGGCGGAGCGCACGGCTGCCGTCCGCGGCGGCGTCGAACGCGCTGCCGGCGCCGAGCGCGATCGAGACCGCGTGCGCGGGCGTCTGCGCGTGGCCGGGGGTGGGGTCGAAGATCGGGAGCTCGCGGGCCATCGCTCGTGAGTGTACGGCCGGTCGGGGCGTCACGCCCCTCAATGCCGACGCCAGGTGTCGACGATCCCCTGCTCGAGGCTGCGCGGCGCGAAGCCGAGCTCCCGGCGCGCCTTCCCGGCGGTGGCGTAGTACGTCACGCCGTCGCCGGACCGGATCGCCTCGGCGAGGTTCGCGGGCATCCCCGGGAGCCCGCCCAGGGCGTCGTTGAGGGGTGCGGCGAGTCTGGCCAGCGCCGTGGGTATCGTGACCCGCGGCAACGCCGTCCCGCCCAGCCCGGCGGCGATCGCGAGCGCGGCACCGAGCGTGTGGTTGGGTCCCGCGAGGCAGTACAGCTCGCCGGTCCGGCCGCGATCCAGCGCCGCGACCATCCCGTCCGCGAGGTCGTGGACGTGGACCCAGCCGAGCCCGACATCCGTGAGCGCCATGTACCCCAGCGTGCCGTGGAACGCCCGGTGGAGCTGATCGCTCGCGATCGAGTGGTCGTGCGGGCCGTACACCTGGCTGGGCAGGACGATGACGACGGGCGCGCCGGCGTCGATGCGGGCCTCGACCACCTCGTGCGCGCGGAACTTCGTCTCGTCGTACCAGCTGGTGAACCCGGCCGCGGGGTCCCGTCGGTACGTCTCGTCGGCGACCGCGCCCCTCGTGTCGCCGAACACGTTCACGGTGCTCACGTGGACGATCCGGCCGACGCTCGCCGCGATCGCCGCGTCGAGCACCCGCTCGGTCGCGCCCACGTTCGCGTCCCACATCGCGGGCCGCTCCTCTTTCGCGATCCCGACCCGGTACATGCCGGCGACGTGGATCACCGCGTCCGCGCCCCGCATCGAATCGCGCAGCGAGCCGGGATCGGCGAGCGCCGATCGGACGAGCGTGACGCCATCGCCGCGCTCGGTCAGGTGGGCGGCCCGGTCCGGGTCGCGGACGAGCGCCACGACGTGGTCACCGCGGCTCGCCAGCCGCTCCACCACGGCGCGCCCCACGAACCCGGCTCCGCCGGTCACCACGACTCGCATCAGCCGGACCCCGGATGCCGGTGGACGACTAGTAGATCGCGGTGTCCGGACCCACGCCCTCGAGCCAGGCCTTGATGTCGCGCAGCAGCGCGGCGCCGCCGGCGCCGTCGTTCGCGCGGTGGTCGATTCCCAGGACCATGTTCATGACCGGCCGGATCGCGATGACGTCGCCGTCCTGGGTGCTCACGACGACCGGGCGCTTCGTGATCGCCTCCATCGTCACGATGCCCACCTCGGGCACGTTGATGATCGGCATCACGAGGTTGGTGCCGAGGTAGCCGGTGTTGTCCACGGTGAAGGTGCCGCCGCCGAAGTCGTCCAGCCGGAGCTTGTTCAGGCGGGCGCGGTTCGCGACGTCCGCGATGGCGGCGTTGAGGCCGTGGATCGAGAGGGTGTCCGCGTCGCGGATCACCGGGACGATGAGGCCCTCGTCCACCGCGACCGCCACGCCGATGTTGACCCGGCGCTTCGCGAGCAGCCCCTGCTCGGTCCAGTGGGCGTTGAAGGTCGGGTGCTTCTTGAGGGCCTCGGCGCTCGCCTTGACGACGAACGGGACGAACGACAGCCCGATCCCCTCCTTCGCCTGGTAGCCCTTCTTGAGGCTCTCCCGGAGCTTCACGAGCCGCGTCGCGTCGATCTCCATCTGGACGTACGCGTGCGGCGCGCTCAGGGCGCGCGTCATCTGCGCGGCGATGCCCTTGCGCATCTGGGTCATCGGGACGAGGACCTCGTCCGCGCCGGCCGGGAACGCGATCCCGGCGTTCGTCGCCGCGGCCGGTGCCGGACGGGCGTCCGGGGCCTGCGGGGCGGCGGCGGCGGCGGTCTGCGGGCCGGCGGCCTGCGCCGCGGACGGCGCGGCCGGGGTCTGGCCGGTGCGGACGGCCTCGACGTGGGCGAGCACGTCCTCGCGCGTGATCCGTCCGCCACCGCCGGTGCCGGCGATCTGGGCGGGCTCGAGCCCGTGTTCGCGGAGGAGGCGGCGCACGGCGGGCGTCATGCGCGCGTTGCCGTCGCCGTTGGCCTCGACCGGCGCGGCGGCCGTCGGGGCCGTGTTGGCCGCGCTGGCGGCGGCTCGCTCGTCCGAGCCGGCGGGGCCGTTCGCGGGTGCGGGCTGGGTGCTCGCGGGCTCGACCTGGACCATGCCCTCCGTCGCCGTGCTCCCCTGGGCCTCGGTGGCGGCGGAGGCGGCGACCGGCGCGGCCTCGTTTGCTGCGGTGCCGCCCGACAGGGCCTCGTCCTCGGTCTCGATGACGGCGATCTCGGCGTTGTTGGGGACGGTGTCGCCCTCGGCCGCCAGGATCTCCTTGAGGACGCCGGCGACCGGGCTCGGGACCTCGGCGTTCACCTTGTCGGTGATGACCTCGAGCAGCGGCTCGTACTTGGCGACCGTGTCGCCCGGCTGCTTGAGCCAGCGCCCGATCGTCCCTTCCGCCACGCTCTCGCCGAGCTGCGGCATCGTCACCTTGGCCACTGGGTCTGTTCCTCCGATGGGGCGCTGCGGAACGCGGGGTTCGTCGGAGCCTAGTGTCGCGCATCCCGCGCCGGAGCGCGCGCACGAGCCGGTGTCCGTGCGAGGCGGAGCGGTCGTCGCCGTCAGCAGGCCTGGATCGTCGGCTCGGTGGCTGCGGGAGCGACGACGATGGCCGTCCCGGGGAGCCCGCTCCCGGCCTCTGCGGCGTCCGTGAGCGCGCCGTCGCGCATCCGCAGGGCCAGGGCCTGCAGCTCGTGGCCTGGATCGATGTCGAGCTCGGCCCGCAGCGCGTCCCGGGCGTGCTGGTAGGCGATGAGGGCCTCGGCGCGCTTGCCGCAGCGCGCCAGGGCGATCATCAGGCTCGCCCACAGCTGCTCGTTGTAGGGCGCCTCGACGAGCGCGCGGCGCAGCTCGGGAATGACCTGTTCGTGCTCGCCGAGCGCGAGCCGCAGCCGCGCGAGGTCCTCGATCGCCGTGAGGCGCAGCCACTCGAGCTGCTGGATCTCCGCGAGTGCGGCGGCCTCCTCGCCCACGTCTGCCGGGCTCGAACCCCGCCACAGACCCAGCGCCCGCTGGAGCAGCACGACCGTCGCCCGCGCGTCCGTGCCCTCGGCGCGGGCCGTCTCCAGCAGCCCCACGAACAGCCTCGCATCGATCGCGGCCGCGTCGGACTGGAGCCGGTAGCCCCCGGCCTCGGTGACGATCCGGGGCTCGCCATCGGCAGCCTCGTCGGCGAGCGAGAGCGCACGACGGAGCTGGAAGACGTGTGACTGCAGCGTCCTGGCGAGGCCCGGCGATGCGTCCTCGCCCCAGCCGGCCTCGATCAGCCGGTGCTGCGGGACGACGCGGTTGGCCTGGAGCGCGAGCACGGCGAGCAGGGTCCGCTGCTTGGCGGGCAGGGCGACGAGCCTGCCGGCGACGGTCACCTGCAGTGGGCCCAGGACGCTGATCGTCATGACGTCGCGCACACCTTCTATGACCTCGGCAGGCCGCGGATTCGTTCAAATCCGGGCCCGATCGACCTCCACGCCGATTCCACCGGGATTCCAGCCGGGCTCGATCTCCCATTGACAGGCCGGTGGTTCGCTTCGCCGGCACTGGCGGGCCGGATCGACCCGCACACCGGACAGGAGTGGCGTGATGTTGATTCGTCGGAGGGGCAGGCGCGCGAGCCTGCTCGGGACCTTCGTCCTCGTCGGAGGGCTGATCGTGGGCAGCACCTCGCCTGCCGCGGCGAGCGGCCCGAACATGGTCGCGCAGTGGGACCAGATCGCCGAGAACGTCGTCGTGCCGGCCGGTACCTCGCAGATCGACGGGCTCATCTACATGGCCTATGTGCAGCTCGCGGTCTATGACGCCGTGGTCGCGATCGACGGCGGCTACGAGCCGTACGGGTCCGCGCTCTCCGCGCCTGCGGGCGCGTCGGCCGAGGCAGCCGTCGTCCAGGCCGCCTACGAGGTGCTGACCCACTACTTCCCGACCACCTCCGTGGACCTCGCGGCCGCGCGGTCTGCCTCGCTCGCAACGATCAGCGACGGCGCGGCGGACGGCATCGCCGTCGGGCACGCGGCGGCCCAGCAGATCATCGCGATGCGCGCCGGCGACGGGCTGCAGGCCGGGCCGCCGTACGGGGCCACGTCGTCGTTCACGCACAGGGATCCCGGCCCGGGCACCTGGCGGCTGACGCCGCCCGCGTACGCGGCGCCGCAGATCCCGTGGGTCGGCGACATGACGCCGTTCGTGTCCGCGAGCCCCGACCAGTTCCGGCCCGCGCCGCCGCCCAGCCTCTCGAGCGCGACCTGGGTCGCCGACTTCAACGAGATCAAGCTGATGGGCCAGAACACGAGCGCGGTTCGCACCGCGGAGCAGACGGCGGTCGCGCGGTTCTACACCGCCAACGTCCCGCGCCAGTGGAACACGCTGGTGCGTGACATCGCCGCCGACAAGGGCCTCGGGCTGCTGGAGACCGCGCGCCTCGCGGCGATGATCAACACCGTCGGCGC
>JAICUV010000281.1 GCA_025935655.1 Chloroflexota bacterium
CAAGGTCATGGACCTCGCGATGAAGGTCGGCGCACCGATCATCGGGCTCAACGATTCCGGCGGCGCGAGAATCCAGGAGGGCGTCGCCTCGCTCGGCGGCTATGCCGAGATCTTCCTGCGCAACGTCATGGCCTCCGGCGTCGTCCCCCAGATCTCGGTGATCCTCGGGCCGTGTGCGGGCGGCGCGGTGTACTCGCCGGCGATGACGGACTTCACGGTGATGGTCGAGGGGACGAGCTACATGTTCGTCACCGGGCCCAACGTCGTGAAGGCCGTGACGCACGAGGAGATCGACGCCGAGTCGCTGGGCGGCGCGAGCGTCCACACCGGGAGGAGCGGCGTCGCGCACCTCGCGGCCGCGGACGAGGCCGAGGCGATGGACTACGTGCGCCGGCTCATCGCGCACCTGCCCCAGAACAACCTCGCGGACGCGCCGCTCGTGATGCCCACCGACCCGTCCGATCGCATGGACCCGGAGCTGGACGGCGTCGTGCCGGACGAGTCGTCAAAGCCGTACGACATGCACGACGTCATCCGCCGCGTGGTCGACGACGCGGCGTTCCTCGAGATCCAGCCCATGTGGGCGGGCAACATGCTCGTCGGGTTCGCGCGGCTGGGCGGCCGGCCCGTCGGGATCGTGGCGCAGCAGCCCGCTGTGCTCGCCGGCGCGCTCGACATCGACGCGTCGGTGAAGGCTGCCCGGTTCGTCCGCACCTGCGACGCCTTCAACGTGCCCATCGTCACGTTCGTCGACGTGCCCGGGTTCCTGCCGGGCGTCGGCCAGGAGCACGGCGGCATCATCCGCCACGGCGCGAAGCTGCTGTTCGCCTACTGCGAGGCGACGGTTCCCAAGGTCACCGTCATCACCCGCAAGGCATACGGTGGCGCCTACGACGTCATGAGCAGCAAGCACATCCGCGGCGACATGAACTTCGCGTGGCCCACGGCCGAGATCGCCGTCATGGGCGCGGAGGGTGCGGTCAACATTATTTTCAAGGACGCGATCGCAGGCGCCTCGGATCCGGCGGGGGAGCGCGCACGGCTGGTCGCAGAGTACGAGGCGGAGTTCTCCAACCCGTACGTCGCCGCCGCTCGCGGCTACATCGACGAGGTGATCCTTCCGCGCGAGACGCGGTCCCGGCTCATCCGCTCGCTCGAGATCCTCGCAGACAAGCGCGACGCGAACCCGAGGAAGAAGCATGGCAACATCCCGCTCTGAGCGCCGCGTGTCTTTGCGCAAGGACACCGCCCGGGCGACGCATCGATGAGGGAGGACGCCCCGTTCCGGCGTGTGCTCGTCGCGAACCGCGGCGAGATCGCGGTGCGCATCATCCGCGCCTGCCACGAGCTGGGGATGGAGGCCGTCGCCGTCTACTCCGACGCCGATGCCGATGCGGCACACGTGGCGATGGCCGACGCGGCGGTCCGGCTGGGGCCACCGCCGCCGGCGGAGAGCTACCTGCGTATCGACGCGATGATCGAGGCCGCCCGGGCGACCGGGGCCCAGGCGATCCACCCGGGCTACGGGTTCCTCGCGGAGCGAGCCGCGTTCGCACGCGCCGCGGAGGAAGCCGGGATCGTGTTCGTGGGGCCGGCGTCGTCTGCGATCGAGGCGCTGGGCGACAAGCTCAACGCGCGTCGGCTCGCTGCGACCGTGGACGTGCCGGCGGTCCCGGGCACGCTGGAGCCCGCGCCCGTCGACCGACCGGACCAGGTTGCGGGCATCGTCGCGACCGCCGAGGAGATCGGGTTCCCGCTGCTCGTCAAGGCCGCGGCCGGCGGGGGAGGCCGTGGGATGCGACGCGTGACCCGCGTGGCGGACCTGCCCGCGGCGCTCGTGAGCGGCTCACGCGAGGCGTTGTCCGCGTTCGGCGACGGGTCCGTCTACCTCGAGCGGGAGATCCTGCCCGCTCGCCACATCGAGGTCCAGCTGCTCGCGGACGCGCATGGGCACGTCGTCGCCCTGGGTGAGCGGGACTGCTCGCTCCAGCGCCGGCACCAGAAGCTCGTCGAGGAGGCGCCGGCGCCGGGCATCACGGCCGAGCAGCGGCGGCACGTGCACGAGCTCGCGGTCCGGCTCGGCCAGGCGGCTGGACTGCGCAACGCGGCGACGTGCGAGTTCCTCTACGACACCGACGGGCGCTTCTGGTTCCTCGAGGTCAACACCCGGCTCCAGGTGGAGCACGGCGTGACGGAGCTGGTGTCCGGCATCGACATCGTCCGCGAGCAGTTCCGGATCGCGGCGGGCGCGCCGCTGAGCGACGAGGTCGTCGCGGCGGGGGAGCGGGCCGCGGCCCCGACCAGCCACGCCATCGAGGTCCGCATCGCCGCCGAGGATCCGTCGCGTTCCTTCGCGCCGACGCCGGGCGTCGTGGGGCGCTGGGTCATGGCGGCGGGTCCCGGGATCCGGGTCGACACGGCGATCGAGGCCGGCGACCGCATCCCGCCCGACTACGACAACCTCATCGCGAAGATCATGGTCCACGCGCCCGACCGCGATGCCGCGATCGACCGGCTGTCGCGTGCGCTCGCCGAGACGGAGATCGGCGGCGTCCAGACGACGGTGCCGTTCCACGCCGCGGTCGCCCGCAGCGACTCGTTCCGGGCCGGGGAGCTGTCCACCGGATGGGTGGAGGAACACTGGGACGGCGAGCGTGCGCGCGCCGCGGCGGTGCAAACGGCGCTGCTTGCCGCGGGCCTCGCGGCGATGGCCGTCGACGGCGGGTCGACGACGAGGCTCGACGCCGCCGGGACGGATCACGGACCTGCCGAGCCGCGCAGCGGCTGGCGCCATGCCGCCCGGACCCACGGAGCCGACCGATGGCCAGGCTGACACCGGACGCGGGCAGCGACGACGCGCCGGCGCGGGACGGCGCCGGACGCAGCAACGGATCCGGCGGCGCCACCGACGTGGTGAGCGACGGAACCGGGCCGCTGGTGCCGCCGGTGCCGGTCACCCCGGCGGACGCCCGTGCGGTCCGCGTCCGGCTCGCCGCGGCGTCGCGTCTCGGCGACGAGCCGCCGCTCCGGCTCGCGCCGACATCGGCGCCACTCCGGATGACGAACCCGACCATCGGCGTCGGGCCGCTCGGTGGTGCCGCGCTCCCGGACCCCGTCCCGAGCGGGGCGACTGTCCTTGCGCAAAGACAGGTCCTCGCCGATGACGAGCCGACCGACGCGTCGCTCACGCCCGCGGGCCACGAGCGCCACGTCCTGACCTCGAACGGGACGCGCACGAGCGTCATCCTGGGACCCGCGCGCCGGGTCGCGGGCGGGGCGATCGTCCGGGAGGTCCTCGTCGACGGGTTCCGGTTCGACGTCGAGGCAGAGTCCGAGCGGGTCGCGTCGCTGCGCGAGCGGGCGAGCCGCGGCCGGGCCGCCGGCGCGCACGGCGGGCCGCTTGACGTGCGGGCCATCATCCCGGGGAAGGTCGTGAGCGTCTCGATCGCGCCCGGCGACGCGGTATCCGCGGGCCAGCAGCTCCTGGTCGTCGAGGCGATGAAGATGCAGAACGAGCTGCGCGCGCCGAGGGATGGCACCATCGACAGGGTCGGGGTCGCGCCCGGCGTCAACATCGAGGTGGGCGACCTCCTCGTGGTCATCAGCTGACGGAGGACCGGGTGGACGAGGACCGGAACGGGCAGGGGACGGCGCCCGACAGCGTGGCCTCGCTCGCCCGCTGGCGCGAGACCACCCGGGCCAAGGCGGTCGCCGCCTCGGCCGAGCGCCGCGACGCCTTCGTCACCACCTCGGAGATCCCGGTCGCGGACGTCTACACCGATGCGAGCACCGCTCACCTGGACCCCGGCAGGGACCTGGGCCTGCCCGGCGAGTACCCGTTCACCCGCGGCGTCCAGGCGACGATGTACCGCTCCCGGTTCTGGACGATGCGCCAGTACGCCGGGTTCGCCACGGCGGCCGAGACCAACGAGCGGTTCCGGTACCTCCTGACCCAGGGCCAGACCGGTCTGTCGGTCGCCTTCGACCTGCCGACGCAGATGGGCTACGACTCCGATGCCCCCGAGGCCGAGGGTGAGGTGGGCCGGGTGGGCGTCCCGGTCTCGAGCCTCGCCGACATGGAGACGCGGTTCGCCGGGATCCCGCTCGGCGAGGTCAGCACCTCGATGACGATCAACGCGACCGCGCCGATCCTGCTCGCGCTCGACGTGGCCGCGGCCGAGAAGCAGGGTGCACCCAGGTCCGCCGTGAGCG
>JAICUV010000328.1 GCA_025935655.1 Chloroflexota bacterium
ACAACCCACCCGTGTGTTGGCGGCCGTCGGGCGCCTGCCCGGGTGCTGGCACAACCCTCATGCGTAGGTGAACCCTCGTCCGCGGCGATCTCGAGCCAACACTCGCTCCAGGCGTACCTGCACCCACGGGATGGCCGCAGCCGTCCGTGGAACGCGGATTCAACCGGTGTCCGCAACGAGCTCGGCGAATCGCTCGGATGGTTTCATGGAGACGAGGGTCAGGACAGCGCGGTCCACAGAGACGAGGACCCAGGACGGCACGCTCCGTCGTTCCGACGCATACTCGGGCCGATGCGCCTTGAACTGACCAAGCGCGGCGACTACGCCGTGCGCGCGATGCTCGCCCTGGCCCGCGGTGCGGGCAATGGCCTGCTGTCCGCGCGCAGGATCTCGGACGCGATGGGCATCCCGGTTCGATTCCTGCCCCAGGTCCTCGCGGATCTCCAGCGCGCCGGCCTCGTGGAGGCGGCTCCGGGCCGGGCCGGTGGCTACCGCCTGGCACGACCGTCGGAGGAGATCAGCCTGCTCGACGTGATCGAGGCGGTCGAGGGCGACAGCCGGCGTCGGACCTGCGTCCTGCGCGGCGGCCCGTGCGGGCTCGACGGCACCTGCGACGTCCACGACGTGTTCTTCCAGGGCCAGGAGGCCTTGCGCGGCACGTTCGCCCGCTCCACCCTCGCCGAGCTCGCCGCCCCAGCCACCCGGCACGCGCTGGAGCTCACGACGGGCTGAGACCGCTCCCCACGGGACGGCTCCGGAGCGCGAAGACCGCCAGCGCGAGGCTCACGACGACCGCCACGAGGACCAGCGCCAGGCCCACGACGGCGAGCTCCGCGATGCCCGTCGGCCAACCGATTGCCAGCAGCAGCACGCCGACGTTGAACGCGACGATCCGTGGCACCGCCGCGCGCCCGAGGATCCGCCGCTGCGCCGCGTGCTCGGGCGGGCCGCCGGGCCCGATCGACGGCAGGAGGTGCGTCCAGGAGGCGATCAGCACGCCGACGACCCAGCCCACCGCGAGCGGGGCGCCGACGAGCGGCGTCGACCAGGCGTCGGGCGCCCACGGCAGCCCGAGACCGAACCCGATGACACGCACCGATGCGAGCGCGATCCCGACGACGAACCACGCGACCCCGGCGAGCAGCCCGACCTCGGCGACGAGGTGCCATCCCGGGTCGGTCCTCCATCGGCCGCGGGCCCGTGCGTCGCGCGTCGCCTCCAGCACCAGCGCCCCGGCACCGATGAGCGTGAGCACGGCGCCGCCGCCGGCGACCGCCCCCCACCCCACCGCGAGGCCCGCGACCACGACGGGCGAGCCCATCGAGAGCGCCAGCACGGCGAGGGTCGCTGACCGCCGGGGCACGATCCGCGTCCCCAGGACTGTGGGCAGGAAGTGGAGCAGGGTCGCGACGATGACGACCGACACGAACCCCACGAGGTTTGTCCACGCGTGCGCCGGGCGGAGCGCCGCCCATCGCTCGATGACCGGGAGCCAGCCCGCCACCGCGAGCGTCCCGAGCGTCGCGCCGATCGCCACGTTGACGAGCGCCAGCGTGTACCCGAGCGTCACGACCGGCCGCCGGACCATGAGGCCCGCCCTGCCCGATCCGCGGACAGCCATCGCCGTCGCGCCGATCCCGGCCAGGTAGACGCAGCCGCCGACGGCGGGCAGCCAGCCGGCCTCGGGGTCCACGCCCCGGACGGCGACGAGCAACGCCCCCAGGGCCACGAGCCCCACCGCCGCGACCCGCACCCGCACCCCGGCCGGGTGCCCGGCGGCGAGCGCGGCGACGAAGAACGGCATGACGCCGGCGATCGCCGTCGTCGCTCCCCCGGCGAGCGCGAGGTGCAGCGGCAACCATGGCGAGACGCCCTGGCCCAGCAGCGGCCGCGCGACCGCGGCCAGCGCCGCGAGCGCGAGGAACGCGGCGGCGAGCACCACCGATGCGACGGCGATCCGGCGATCGTCGGCGCGGCGAGGCCCCGGCCGGAACGGCGGTGCGCCGGCGAGGTCGACCGGGGCGGGCGTGCCGCGAGCGGGCATGGCTGATGGGACCGGACGGCCCCCCGGATTCGGGTCGCTTGTCATCTTCACAAACACATACTAAGTTGGTGATAGTTACAGCGTCACCAGGAGCTGCGCCCGAGGATCGAGCGCAAGGCCCGGGGATGGTGACCCGGACGGGGAGTTCCGGACCACGCAGAAAGGGACCACATGGACCGCACCCGACGCATCATCGCCGCGACAGGCCTCCTCGCACTCGCCGTCAGTGCGTGCAGCAGCCCCGCGGCGCCGAGCTGGAACTTCGCGGCAGCCAAGCCGGCGGCTTCGCAGGCAGCCCCCGCCGCGTCCGCGGCGCCTGCCGCCGCGACCAGCGACGCCATCGCCATCGAGGCGTTCGACCTCGGGTTCACGCCGGCCAGCGTCCAGGTTCCGGCCGCGGGCACCTACCCGGTCACCTTCACGAACACCGGCAGCACCCTCCACGACATCACGTTCGCCGACGGCACGACCCTCAAGGCGGACGCCGGACAGGCCGCGACCGGGACGGTCACCGTTCCCGCCGCCGGCCTCGCGTTCATCTGCTCGATCCCGGGTCACGCGGACGCCGGGATGAAGGGCGAGGTCACCGTGGGCGACGGCATGGGCATGATGCCCGCCGCGAGCGCGGCCCCCGCCGCTCCGGCGGCTGCCGGCGCCTCCACGGCGCCGGTCGCGGACCCCAACGCCCCCGCGTACACCCTGTACGACCCCAAGGCGCCGGCACTCCTCCCGGGCACGGTCCACGACATCGACCTGCCGATCATCGAGAAGGACATCACGGTCGCCGACGGCTTCGTCGTCCACGCCTGGACGTTCGGCGGGACGGTCCCCGGCCCCACGATCCGCGTCCACCTGGGTGACACGGTCAACGTCCACCTGACCAACCAGGGCCAGATGAGCCACTCCATCGACTTCCACGCCAGCCAGACGGCGATGAACCACCAGATGGTGGAGATCAAGCCCGGCGAGACGTTCACCTACACCTTCACCGCGGACTACGCCGGCGTGTGGATGTACCACTGCGGCACGGCCCCGGCCCTGCACCACATCGCGAACGGCATGTTCGGAATGGTCATCGTGGAGCCGAAGGGCGGCCTGCCCAAGGTCGACAACGAGTTCGCGTTCGTCCAGAGCGAGTGGTATCTCGGCGCGCAGGGTCAGCCCGCGGACTACGCCAAGGCCAACCAGACCGCCGCCAGCCCGGACTTCGTGGTCTTCAACGGGGTCGCCAACCAGTACAAGGACAACCCGGTCCAGGTGAAGACGGGTGGCCGGGT
>JAICUV010000267.1 GCA_025935655.1 Chloroflexota bacterium
AACAGCACGTTGGTGGTGTCGATCTGGATGAAGTCCTGGTGGGGGTGCTTGCGGCCGCCCTGCGGCGGGACGTTGGCGACGGTCCCCTCGAGGATCTTGAGCAGCGCCTGCTGCACGCCCTCGCCCGAGACGTCGCGGGTGATCGACGGGTTGTCAGCCTTGCGCGCGATCTTGTCGATCTCGTCGATGTAGATGATCCCGCGCTGGGCACGAGCGACGTCGAAGTCGGCGGCCTGGATCAGCCGCAGGAGGATGTTCTCCACGTCCTCGCCGACATAGCCGGCCTCGGTCAGCGACGTCGCGTCGGCGATGCAGAACGGGACGTCGAGCACGCGCGCGAGCGTCTGCGCGAGGAGCGTCTTGCCCGACCCGGTGGGACCCACGAGCAGCACGTTCGACTTCTGGAGCTCGACGTCGTCGACGTTGCTGCCCGCGTTGATCCGCTTGTAGTGGTTGTAGACGGCGACGGAGAGGACCTTCTTCGCCTTCTCCTGCGAGATGACGTACTGGTCCAGCTTCTCGGTGATCTGGCGGGGGTTCGGGAGCTTCTGCGTCTGGGCGCGCTGCTTGGGCGCCTCGAGCATCTCCTCCTCGATGATCTCCTGGCACAGGTTGATGCACTCGTCGCAGATGTAGACGCCCTGCCCCGCGATGAGCTTGCGAACCTGTTCCTGGCTCTTGCCGCAGAAGGAGCAGCGGTAGGGAACCTTCGTCCCCTTGGAGCCCGTCGTCGTCACCGGCACGTGGTCCCCTGTCCTACTTGTCCGTCGCCTTCCCCGGCAACCCGTCCCCATCCCCGTCCGCCACGGACGATCCCTCGCCGCCCGCGAGGCCCGCATCATGCGCCTGCGCGATCAGCGAGTCACCCGGCAGCGTGTAGACCGCGTCGATGATGCCATACGACCTGGCCTCGTCGGGCGACATGAACTTGTCGCGGTTGGTGTCCTCGTTGACCTTCTCGTACGGCTGCCCGGTGTGCTGGGCGAGGATCTCCGTGTTGCGCTTGACGAGGAACTCCCACTCCCGCATCTGGATCACGGCGTCCGGCGCGTTGCCGCGGAACCCGCCGGAGCCCTGGTGGATCATGATCCGGCTGTTCGGGAGCGCGTACCGCTTGCCGGGGGCGCCGGCGGCGAGCAGGACCGCGGCCATCGAGGCCGCCATGCCGATGCAGATCGTGCTGACCGGCGCCCGCAGGTACTGCATCGTGTCGTAGATGGCGAGCCCGCTGTTCACCACGCCGCCGGGCGAGTTGATGTACAGGCTGATGTCCTTCTCCGGGTCCTCGGACTCGAGGAACAGCAGCTGCGCGATGATCAGGTTGGCCAGGTGGTCCTCGATCGCGTCACCGAGGAAGATGATCCGCTCGCGCAGGAGCCGCGAGTAGATGTCGTAGGCGCGCTCGCCACGACTCGTGGATTCGATGACCATCGGGACGAGCATCGTGGGTCTCCCCTGCGTTCGGTCCTGCACGTCGGTGCGAACAGGGTGCATGTGCGGCGGTGGGACGGCGCCTAGCGCTTGCCGCGCTTCGAGCCGGCCTTGGCGGGCGCCTTGATCTCGCCCTCGCCCACGGCATCGCCGTGGTCGTGATCGTGATCGTGGTCATGGTCGTGGTGATGGTGGTCGTGGCCCTCGAGCGCGTCGGGGATCGCGCCCGGGTCCGTCGCGCCGATCGAGGCGTTGGCCTCCGCCTGGGCGCCGTCGAGCGCCGAGGGCGCGTCATCCTCGAGATGCGGCAGGGCGGGATGCTCGGGGTGGGCGGCGAGCCAGCGATCCACGAGGGTCTCCACGACCTTCGTGCGCCGGAGGGTGCTGCGGATGAAGTTCCGTCCGCGCTCGGACTCGAAGTAGCGGACGGTCTTCGGGTCCTGGTAGCGCTGGCGGGCCATCTCGATCTGGGCCTCGACCTCGGCGTCCGGGACGTCGATGCCCTCGGCCTCCGCGATCTTCGACAGCACGAGGAGGACCTTCGTGCGCTGCTCGGCGCGCGGGCGGAACTCCGTGTGCAGATCGGCCTCGGTCTGGCCGGTGGCCTTGAGGTACGCCTCCTCCCCGATCCCCTGCCGGGCGAGGCTCGTCCGGAACTCGTCGTGCATCACCTCGACCTCCTGGTCGATCAGCACGTCGGGCAGGTCGATGGTCGCGTTGGCGACCGCGTACTCGATGATCTTGTCGCTGAACTCGTGGCGCGCACGGTCCAGCGCGTTGCGGCCCAGCCGCTCGGCGATGTCCGCCTTGAGCGCGGCCAGCGTGGGGTAGTCGCCCATCGACTGCGCGAACGCGTCGTCGGCGTCCGGCAGGATCTTCTCGCGAAGCTCCTTGAGGTCGACCCGGAAGTGCGCGGCCTGACCGGCGAGCGTCGGCTCCGGGTAGTCCTCGGGGAACGTGATGTCGAACTCGGTCTCGTCGCCCGGCTTGAGGCCGACGATGTTCGCCTCGAAGCCCGGGATCAGGCGGTCCTCGCCCAGGATGAGCGGCATCCGCTCCGTGTGCCCGCCCTCGAACGCCATCCCGTCCTGGGTGCCGGTGAACCCGATGACCGCCCAGTCGCCGTTCTGCGCGGCACGGTCCTCGACCGCGGCCAGCTGCGCGTTCTGGTCCCGCAGCTCCTCGACGACCTTGTCGATCTTGGGCTCGTCGACGGTCTCGATCTCGGGGGCGAAGTTGAAGCTGCCGTAGTCGCCGAGGGTCACCTCGGGGCGCACCGGGACGGTCGCCTTGAACACCAGGGGCTTGCCCTCCTCGGCGTCCACGATCTCGACGTCGGCGTTCGCGAGCGGCACGATCCCCTGCTCCAGGATGGCGTCGCGATACGCCTGCTGGACGAGCTGCTCGACGGCCTCGTCGAGCACGGCCGTGGGGCCGAGCACGCGCTCGAGGATGGGCCGCGGGGCCTTGCCGGGGCGGAACCCGGCCACCCGCGTGCGGCGGGACAGGCGGCCGACCGCGTCGCGCACGGCACGGTCAAAACGATCGGCGGGGACCTCGATCTCGAGGAGGATCGAGCTCTTGGGAGCGGGGCTGGCGGTCACATTCATCGCCGGGCGAGTATAGGGTGGGTCGCCCGTCCGGGCGGCGGCGCGCGGTAGACTGCCCCGCGGGCGAGTGGCGAAATGGCAGACGCGCCGGCCTTAGGAGCCGGTGCCCCGTGAGGGGCGTGTCGGTTCGACCCCGACCTCGCCCACCACGCCTCCCGCCGGCCACCACGTGCGCTACGCTGACCCGGCGCGCACCCGATCTGACGCCTGCGGCGGCCACCAAGCGGTCGTCTCGATGCAGAGGACCCCGCGATCCCCGCCATCCGGTCGGCCGCCCCCGAGCCCTCGGTCCCCGCCGCCCTGGTCGAGCGCGACATCGAGCTCGCGGCCCTCGACGATGCCGTCCGCAGCTCGGCCGCCGGCCACGGCCGCCTGGTGGTCATCGAGGGCGAGGCCGGGATCGGCAAGTCCTCGCTCCTCGACCACGTCGCGGACCGCGCGCGCGCCGCCGGGATGCGCGTGCAGACCGCGCGCGCCACGGAGCTGGAGCGCCAGTACGCGTACGGCACGGCCATCCGCCTCTTCGAGCCGCTCGTCGTCGCGTCGCCCGAGGCGATGCTCCGGGGACCCGCGGCGGCGGTCGCCACCATGTTCGAGCGCCCCGGCAGCGGGGCGGACACCGCGGATCCGTTCCCGACGATCCACGCCCTCTTCTGGCTGGCCGTGAATGCCACGGACGATGGGCCGCTCCTCCTGGCGATCGACGACGCGCAGTGGTCGGACGAGGCGTCGCTCCGCTTCCTGCACTACCTCGCCCAGCGGCTCCCCGAGCTGCCGCTGGCCGTGGTCGGGGCGTTCCGCTCGACCGAGCCGGAAGCGGAGGACCCGGCGGCGGCTGGCCTGCGCCTCGATCCCGGCGCCGTGCACCTCGCGCCGCGGCCGCTCACCGAGCTCGGCGTCGCGGCGGTCCTGCATGCCGATGACCCGGGGGCGGGAGACGGACGCGCCCGGGAGACGTGGCTGGCGACCGGCGGCAACCCGTTCCTCGTCGCGGAGCTCGTCCGTCACCGCCGCGCCGAAGGAACGGGCAGCGCCGATGGTGCCCCGGCGGTGCCCGAGCGGGTTGCGCGCTTCGTCGACCGCCGCGTGCGGCGGCTGGACCAGGACGCGCGACGCGTCGCGGAGGCGATCGCGGTGCTGGGCGACGAGGCGACGGTCCGCCGGGCCGCGCGGCTGGCCGGCACGCCGGAGGAGCAGGCCCTCGAGGTCCTCGGGCGGCTGACGGCGGCGGCGATCGTGGGCGGCACGAGCGGGATCGCGTTCATCCATCCGCTCGTCCGGACCGCCGTGTATCAGGCGATGGAGTCGGTGGCCCGGGCACGCGCGCACCGCGAGGCGGCGCTGATGCTCGACGCGGAGCACGAGCCGATCGGCGTCGTGGGTGCCCACCTGCTGGCCGCGGAAT
>JAICUV010000239.1 GCA_025935655.1 Chloroflexota bacterium
AGCTCGCCGGAGAGCACGAACCCGTTTCCGGCGACGCTCGCCGTGCGGATCGAGCCGGGGGAGATCGGCTCCGGCATCGAGTTCGCCATGGACGTGGAGGTGCGCTACGTCCCGCTGTACCTGTTCCACACCGTCGAGGGCTTCCGCACCCAGCTGGAGGCATACGTCCACGAAGCGCTCGCGGAGGGCCTCGCCGGCTGGCAGGTGACCGACTGCCGGGTCACCGTCACGGACTGCGGGTACACGTCGCCCGTGACCTCGCCGGCTGACTTCCGCCGGCTGACCCAGCTCGTCGTCATGAGCGCGCTCGACCGGGCGGGGACGTGGGTCTGTGAGCCGCTCGCGGACCTTTCGCTGGAGATCCCGGCGTCGACCGCCCCGGGCGTCCTGGCGACGCTCGGCCGGCTCGGCGGCCGCGTCACCGGACAGTTCTCGGCGAACGGCATCTCCCGGGTGAGCGCCGTCATGCCCGTCGCCCGGGTGCGCACGCTCCAGAACCGGCTGCCCGGCCTGTCGATGGGCGAGGGCGTCCTCGAGCAGCGGCCCGGGGGCTACCAGCCGATCGCCGAGCACCCGCCTCGCCGCGAGCGCTCGACCGTCAGCCCGCTGGCACGGGACGCCTGGTTAGCGTCACTGGCGAGACGCGGCTAGGGGGTTTGTGCCCGGGGACCGGGCGTCCGGGCTCGGTGCCCAGCGCCGCGCTTGGGGACCGGGCGTCCCGGCCCGGCGTCCCGGCTCGGGGCCGGCGTCGCGGCTCGGGCGGCGGCGGCGCGCCCGGACACGCACATCGTGATCGTTCGACGGCCATCGAACTGCGCGTCGCTCATGGCGGCTCTCCCACTGGGAGCTCACAGGTCACTGATGGCGAACTCCCAGCCGGAATGCACCCCAGGTGGCGGCGCGGCGTGCCCGAAGGCGGCGCGGCGTGCCAGATGACGGCGGGCGGTCCCCAGCAGGCTCACAGGCAGTGACCCGTTGGTTCGATGTGCATCGAACGATCCGCAGGTACGCGTTGCAGCCAGGACCCATGTCGCCGCGGCCAACGCGCGCGGCGGCGCGGCGGGGCGAGGGGCCGGCGCGAAGGCGCCGGCGCGAAGGCGCTACTCCTCGGCGAACAGGCCGTGGCCGCGGCGCATGACGATGAACAGCGCCCACCCGATCGGGATCGGGATGAGCCACTGCGCGACGCGGTACAGGAGCACGGCCGCCGCCACGGGGGCCGCGTACGCCGGATCGATGGACGCGGTGAGAAGCCCGACGTAGGCGATCTCGCTGACGCCCAGCGCACCCGGGGTGATCGGGACGAGTGACACCAGACTCACGATGGCCATCGTCGCGAGCACGGTCGCGGGTGAGATCACCTCGGGCCCCACGCCGCACGCCCGGAGCGAGACCTCGAGGACGAGGAACCAGGCGAGCTTGGCGAGCACGGCGCCGCCGTACGCCTCCACGCCGTCCTTGTGGAGGATGTCCTGGAACTCCGCGCGAAGGTCCATCACCGCCTTGGCCACGCCGGTGGGCGCAGGGCGCCGGAGCCGGGCGAACAGCCATGTGATCGCCCGCGCCGCCCAGTCGCCCAGGCGCCGCGCTAGGGCCTCCGAGCGCACGATGGCCGCGAAGGCGGCGGTTCCGAGGGCGAGGATCAGCACGCCGACGGCGGCGAGCATCGCGCCGGCCGCCTCCGTGTGACCCCCGCTGACGACGATGACAATGATCGCAACCAGCGGCAGGACGAGCGCCGACACGGTCTCCAGCAGGCCGCCGATGACGAGGCCCGCGCTCGCCCGCTCGAGCTCGATGTTCCACTGCGTATAGAGAAGCAGCCGCGTCGCGATGTCTGTCGGGCCGGGGATCGTGCTCGCGACGGCCCGCCCGGCGATGTCCGCGGCAACCGCTCGGCGCCACGGGAGCTCCCTGATGAGGATCCGGTACGGCAGGGCGTTGACCACGTAGGCGAGACAGGTGGCGGCCGCGAGGAGCGCCACGTCCCCGGGATCGAGCGCCACCAGCGCCGCGATGACGGCGCGGTAGTCGACGATTCGGGGCAGCACGAGCACGAACACGACCGCGAGAAGGGTCAGCGGGAGGACGAGCTGGCGTGCCGTCGGCAGGGCGCGCGGGATCGCCGGGCCCGTGGTCTCGGGTGAGGTCGTTGCCGTCACGCCCGCGTCGGTCATGCGCGCAGTGTCGCACCCGACGCCACGGGTGCTGCCGGGTCGCGACCCCGGGCCGGGACGCCACCCGGTCTGGGTTGCCACCCCGGGCTTGGACGCCACGCTGGCCGGGACGCCCCTCAGCCGGCCAGGACGTCCAGGTCGAGGTCGAGCCTCGCCAGCCGTTCGGGATCCGCGAGCACGTCGATCTCCACGATCATGCCGCCCCGGACGGTGAACGCCAGGACCGCGAACGGCGCGCCGTCGGGTGCGGGCGACGGGACGACGCCGCCCGGCACACCGTTGACAAGCGCTCGCCTGGCGGACGCCGCCAGGCGCCGGAAGAGCATCGCGTTGGAGGCGACCGCCCGCGGGCCGCGAATGATCGAATCGAGGCGCGGCCGCGCCATCCCACCGTCGGAACGGAGCACCACGTCGGGATCGAGCACCGCGAGGAGGCGCTCGAAATCGCCATCGCGTGACGCCGCGAGGAACGCGTCCACGACCGCCCACTGGCCGTCGAGGTCGGCGTCTGGGACTGGTGCGCCCTGGACGCGCCTGCGGCCGCGACTGGCGAGCTGGCGCGTGGCGGCCGGCGTCCGCCCGACGATCTCCGCGACCTCGTCGAACGGCACGGCGAACACGTCGTGGAGCACAAAGGCCACGCGCTCGGCGGGCGTGAGCGTCTCGAGGACGGCGAGGAGCGCAAGGCCGATCGAATCACCGAGCAGCGCCTCGTGCTCGGGATCACCCCCGGACTGTGGCGTCACGATGGGGTCAGCCACGAACGGCTCGAGCGGCGTCTCCCGGCGCGTCCGGCGGGAACGCAGCTGGTTGAGGCACACGCGCGCCACGACGGTCGTCAGCCACCCGCGGAGATTCTCGACGGCGCTCGTGTCGGTGCGGCTGAGGCGGATCCACGCCTCCTGGACGGCATCGTCCGCCTCGCTCAGCGAGCCCAGCATCCGGTAGGCGACCCCGCGCAGGTGCGGGCGTTCGAGCTCGAATCGCTCGGCGAGCCAGTCCTGATCGGTCACGGGTCGGGTCATCGGTCCCTGTCACATCTTCGGCACGGGCGGGTTCTACCGGTCATGACACCCAATCTCCAGGGGATGTGACCGGATGACCCAGCTGCAACGCGCGCCGCGCATGGTCGGCGCGTTCAACACCATCCTGAAGCCACTCATCGCGGCGGGCATGCCCATGGGCTTCAACGGCCTGCTCACGGTACGTGGCCGCAAGAGCGGCGAGCCCAGGACGACCGCCCTCGCGATCATCGAGGACGGCGGCAGGCGATGGGTCTGGTCGCCGTGGGGCGAGGTCAACTGGGTGCGCAACCTCCGCGCCGCCGGAGAGGCGACGATCACCGTCCGCGGTCAGGATGAGATGGTGCGGGCGCGGGAGCTCGACCCGGTCGAGCGACTGGCGTTCTTCCGCGAGACGCTCGGGCCGGTCGCGATGCGGATGCGCGGCGGCGTCCAGCTCCTGCGCATGCTCGACGGCGTCGACGTGACGGACCCCGAGGCCGCCTCCGAGGGCAAGGTCGTGTTCGAGCTGCACCGGGCCGAGTGACGGATGCCATGATGCGACCTTCGCAGCACAGCGGAGGACGCCCGTGGCCGATCGACCCGCCACGCTTCACGCCCGCACCCTCGATCAGCTCGGCCGCTCGATCGGCGGGCAGGTCATCGGGCCCGCCGACGCCGGCTACGACGAGGCGAGACGGCTGTGGAACGCCGTCCACGACCTCCGGCCGGCCGTCATCGCGCGCCCGCGGACTGGCCAGGAGGTCGCGACGGTCATCGCGTTCGGCCGCGAGCACGGCCTCGAGATCGCCGTCCGGTCGGGCGGCCACAGCCCGGCCGGCCACTCGGGCGTGGAGGGCGGCCTCGTCGTGGACATGTCGGCGATGCGCGGCGTCACGGTGGACCCGGCGACCCGGCGAGCACGCGTCGACGGTGGCGCGCTGCTGGGCGAGCTGGACGTGGCGGCCCAGGCGCACGGCCTCGTCTGCCCGGTCGGCGTGGTCGGCCACACGGGGGTCGCGGGCCTCACGCTGGGCGGCGGCGTGGGACGGCTGCAGCGCGGCTTCGGGCTCACGATCGACAACGTCGGCGCGATCGAGCTGGTGACCGCCGACGGGCGCCAGGTGCGCGCGAGCGTGACCGAGGAGCCGGAGCTGTTCTGGGGCATGCGCGGTGCGGGCTGGAACTTCGGCATCGTGACGGCGTTCGAGCTCCGGCTCCAGCCGTTCGGCGGCAGCCTCAACCGCGGCATCTCGCTCTACCGGGGCCGCGACGCCGAGGCCGTCTGGACGACCTTCCGTGACTACGCCCTTCGGGCCCCGGACAGCGTGTCCCTGATCTTCGGCATCGATCGTGCCGGCTCGACCGTGGACATCCCCGAGGAGCTCGCGGGCCGGCCGATCGTGTACGTCGCCTGGAACCACAGCGGCCGACCGGAGGACGCGGAGCGGGACACGGCCGGGCTGCGGGCCGGGCCAACGCCGCTGTCGACGACCAGCGCCAGCGCCGCCTACCTCGACGTGCAGACCGCGCACGACCTGGTGCTGGGCTTCGGGCGCCGCTCGTTCATCAAGGGCGCCAACGCGGACGACATCCGGCCGACGGCGCTCGCGGACCTCGTGGAGCTGGTCGGCACGGCGCCGGGGGAGGGGAGCTTCTCCGCGACGGCGATGGGCGGGGCGATCGCACGGGTAGCGGAGGACGCGACCGCGTTCGCCGGCCGTTCGGCCGCCTTCGACCTGAGCGCCGACGCCACCTGGGACGACCCGGCGCTCGATGCGGCCAGCCGGGACTGGGTGCGCCGCGCGATGGATGTCGTCGAGCCCGACACGACCCTCGGCCGCTATGCGAACGAGAACGCGGACGTCGGCCCGGAAGAGACACGGCTCCTCTACGGCGACGCGAAGGTCGCCCGGCTCGCGGAGCTCAAGCGGGCGTGGGATCCGGACAACGTGTTCCGCCGCAACCACAACGTCTCGCCGGCACCCGCCCGCGCGGCCGACGTCGACTGACGCGGGCGACGGCAGGGCGCCCGTCCCGGCAGCGATCAGCCGTCATCGGCAGCGATCAGCCGTCGCCGGGCGTGATCACGTCGAGCGGCACCTC
>JAICUV010000237.1 GCA_025935655.1 Chloroflexota bacterium
ACACTCGGATTTGAACCGAGGACCTGCTGTTTA
This sequence comes from Chloroflexota bacterium, assembly GCA_025935655.1. Classification (GTDB taxonomy): domain Bacteria; phylum Chloroflexota; class Limnocylindria; order Limnocylindrales; family CSP1-4; genus CAIXZV01. Next base: position 34 of record JAICUV010000237.1, read on the forward strand.
CGAAACAGCTGCTCTACCACTGAGCTATGTCGGCGCGGTGCGCATCTTAGCAGCCCTCGGCGCGCACGGCAGTGACCCGATCGGGCCAGGTGCCGGCCGGCTCGCCTCCTCGATCGTGGTGACGGCGTCGATCGCCACCGTGGTCTCCGGCCGGCAAGGTCGTGCGCGCCGTCAGCAGTCGGGTGGCTAGATGAACCGTTCGAATGCCCGAGCGATCGCGGCCAGGCCGCCGTCCAGGTCCTCCGGGAGCCGGGTGCCGCCCGCCAGCAGCGCCTCTTCCATGAGGGCCCGACGCCGCAGCACGACCTCGTTGCGCAATCGCCGTCCGGCGGGTGTGAGGGTGACGAGGGTGGCGCGCCGGTCCGCCTCGTCCCGCACGCTGGTGACGAGGCCGTCACGTTCGAGGCGCCGGATGAGGCGGCTGGTCGACGGAAGCGACATCCCCACGGCGGTCGCCACGCCGCCCACCCGCGCCTGGTCCGCTCGCCCGATCACGACGAGGGCGCGCCACTGCAGGATGGTGAGCCCGCCTCCGGCCCCACCCGCGAGCGCGAGGGCGGTCAGGCCGATCGCGCCGAACGTCAGGTCCTCGAGCGATTGAAGGACCTCCGCAGGCACTGCAGCGCCATCGGTCAAGGTTGTCATGCGGCAAAGGATACAAGCGTGACGAGACCGGCCGGGCGGGGTGGCAGCCGTCCGGCTCAGGCGATCGGCTGGCGGACGATCGAGCGGCCTCGACCGGCGGGGACGTGGTCGGAATCCGCGAGCTGGAGGATGTGCAGCGGTCCGGCCAGCGCACAGCCCTCCTCCGCGAGCACCTGCAGCAGCCTCGCGACCACCGCCGGCTCGCCCTGGTATCCGCCGACGTGGAGCAGCTGCGCGACCGTTCCCTCGATGAACGTCACCGGTCGCAGGAGCTGGGTCTGCCTGCCAGCGAGGCGCCGTGTCTCGTCGATGGCCGCCTGCACCATGTCATCGCCGGCCGCCGCGGGCAGCTCGATGAGCTGCCGCCAATGCCAGGTCGATCGATCCTCGAACGCTTCGGGCAGGTCCGCGAGCGCAACGGGGCGGGACGGCCACCAGCAGCACTCGGGCACCGCGGGCTTCGCCGGACCCGGGATGTGATCACGACGCAGCGCCACGCACAGGCGATCGACGGTCTCCTTCAGCGTCGACGCAGCGAGCCGGAAGTCATCGGCGCCCGGCTGGCCCATGCCGTCGATCGCGAGGAACCGGCGAGCGGGGATGGTGACGAAGACGGGGCGGTGGGTCGACGCATGCCGTCGCTCGAGGAAGCTGCTCGATGGCTGGATCGACACGGTGGCTTCTCCTCAGCTCCGGCTGCGGCCGCGGAACTGCTCCCGCTCATGCCTGGAGCGACGTGGCCTCCACGGGAACAGGAGCGCCGCCCCTGGCAGCCTGGGACGCCGGCCCAGCCGCGAGCAGATATCGACGTTCAAGCAATGGTATACCAATGACAACTGCTGTGACAGCAAGCCGCCGAGGATGACCCCGCTAGCGCTGGCCTCGTCGGACGGCGGCCTCGAGCGCCCGAGCCACCTCGTCCAGCGTCGAGGCGGCGCCCGACCCGAGGCTGGCGCCCTCGAGGGCGTCACTGAGCAGCTCCTGGCGCCGGCTCGAGATCTCGTCCCACACCCGTGCTCCCGCGGCCGTCGTCCTGGCCACCACGGCGCGCCGGTCGGCGAGCGCACCACGCTCGGTCCACACGAGTCCCTTCGCCTCGAGTCGCTGCACGAGCCGGGTCGTCGCCTGGGGGCGCGTTGAGGCGAGCTGGGCAAGGTCGAGCATCCGGATCCCGTCGGGCGCGGAGGCGACGAGGGCGAACATGCGGTACTGGCTGACAGAGAGCTCCCGCACCTCCGGGTGCACCTCCGCGAGGGCGCGGGTGGTGATCGCTCCGCTGTAGATGGTGATGCGCTCCAGGCTGCGGATCACCTCGTCGTCCGGCATCGCGAGATAGTACGAGCCGTGCAGGCACGATGAGTGCCCACGGCGACAATGTTACAGAGGACAACTTGTGCTGAATGGCACCTAGTGCCATGATGCCAAACGGCAGGGCCGGGCCCCAGACGCGGGCCGTCGATCCCGGGGATCCCCTGCTGGTAGTGGAGGTCGGGCATGCGTCCCGTTCGGATCCTCATCGTCGCCGCCCTGCTGGCGCTCTCGTCGCTCTCCGTCGGGGCGAGTGGCGTGCTCGCCTACGGTCACGCCGACCAGCCGCTGGCCCAGCTCGAGCTGTCGGCGAACTGCGTGAACCGGAACTCGCCGCTGTGCGCGCCGGACGCCCTGGGCCTCGGCGGCATCTGGGTGTGGGTCGAGGTCGATGCCGGCGGGACCGCCGACGTCGCTGGCGCTGCCTGCCAGCACATGCCGGGAGTCTTCGGGGGAGCGGAGTCGATCCGGGGCGAGATGTCGTGGGTGGACTTCTCGGGCACGGCGGACGACCTCGCGGCCGCCTATCCCGGCGTGTTCGTCGTCGGCACCGACCCGCACGGCAAGTACTACGTCCTGCCCGACCTGGGCTTCGCATTCCCGCAGACCACGGGCCACTACTCGCTGACGCTCGACAAGGGCGTGTTCCTCCAGTCGCAGGTCGCCCCGTAGGTTCGATCGAGGTACCCGTCCGGCGTGGCGGCTGGCGAGGGCGGACGAAGGGACGCTGCCGAGGCCCGTGGGCGCTAACCCGCGGGTTCGGCGGCGCCCACGGCCTCCTCGCGCGAGATCCGGGCGATCAGCTCGTCGCGTGACAGGTCGCCGTCCGCCGACGCATCCATGCGGCCGAAGAGGTCGATCAGGCGGGCGGTGCCCTCGACGCGTCTCGCCGATGTCGATCCCGTTCGGAGTGACGATCACCCCTCGAGGTCAACGGTGCGGCGATCGGTGATGCGATCCGGCTCCGCAGCCTGCCGCTCGCCCTACGGCTTCGCCACCAGGACGACCTGGATGGCGCCCGACGCGTCACGCAGGGTCACCTTGCCGCCCGAGGACTCCACGGTCGACGGCGTCTGCAGCGCCGCGAGGAACTGGGTCTCCTGGTCCATCACCGGCTGCTCGCACGCCTTCATCGTCCCGGCGAGCGGGCCCACGGCCACCTTGACCCCGTCGAGCGTGTAGCCGCCAGTGAAGGTGTTGCAGCCGCTGTTGCCGGACGCCGTGTCCGCGGTGAAGGTCACGGTGAGCGCGGTCCCCGCGATCGGCGACACGACCGCCTGTGCGCCGTTGTTGTAGCCGGTGATCCGCCACTCCCCCGCGAGCGGGTTGGCGGGACCGGCCTTGAACTCGAGGATCGTGGCGCCCGACGCGTCGAAGATCGTCAGCGTGTCCGCGGTCGCCGTGAAGGTCGCCGCGTTCGCGAGGTTGGCCAGGTACGCCTGCTCGACGGCGGACGCGGGCCCCTCGCAGGCCATCTCCGTGGACGCGAGCGGCCCCACCTTGAGCGTCGATCCCGCGACCGTCGCCGGTCCCGTGTAGGCGTTGCAGCCACCGGAGCCCGCGACCGCGCCGCCCTTGAACGTCGCGTCCACGTGGACGCCGCCCGGGACCCCGGTCGCCGCGCCCGCCACGGCCTGCGAGGTGAGCTGCCAGGTCGGGCCTTCGATGGTGCCGCCGGTTCCGCCGCCGGCCGCGGCGCACCCGCCGACCGACGCGACGACCGCGGCGACAAGGACGGCTCCGATGACGTTGCGCACGTGGATCCCCTTCGCGAAGCCCCGCGTGACGACGGGGTCGGCGGGAGGGTAGCAGGTGGTCGCGTCATCGAACCGAACGGGCGCATCGGGAGACTGGTGCCAGCACCGCCGTCGCCCGACGCGGACGTCAGGCGTGCGCGCGCTCCTCGAGCCGCCGCCGGTCCACCGTCTCCAGCTGGAAGGTGCTGTGCTCGATGTCGAAGTCGTCCGACAGGCAGCCGCACAGCGCGTCGAGCACGCGTGACGGCACCGCGTCCTCGCTGATCACCACGTGGGCCGACACGACGTTCATCCCCGACGTGATGGTCCAGGCGTGGAGGTCGTGGCAGTCCACCACCCCCGGCGCGTCGAGGATGTGCCGGCGGACGTGGTCCATGTCGACGCCCTTGGGCGTCGACTCCAGGAGCACGTTGGTCGCGTCGCGCAGCAGCGACAGGGTGCGCGGGAGGATCAGGATCCCGATCACGACCGAGGCGACCACGTCCGCCCACCACCACCCGGTCAGCGCGATCACGATCGCCGCGACGATGACCGCCGCGGAGCCCGCGAGGTCGCCCATGACCTCCAGGTAGGCGCCGCGCATGTTGAGGCTCGTCGCCTGCGCCTCGCGCAGCACGAACAGCGAGATCCCATTCGCGACGAGGCCGACGACCGCGAAGGCGAGCATCGCGCCGGCCGCGATGTCCGGCGGCTGTGACAGCCGCTGCCAGGCCTCGATGAGCACGAACGCCGCGATGAGCAGGAGCAGGACCGCGTTGGCGACCGCCGCGAGGATCTCCAGCCGCAGGTAGCCGAAGGTGCGGCTGCTCGTCGCCGGCCGTTGCGCAACCCGGATGGCGAAGAGGGCGAGCGTGATCCCCGCGGCGTCCGTGAACACGTGGCCGGCGTCGGCGAGGAGCGCCAGGCTGTTGGCGACCGCCGCGCCCACGAGCTCCACGAAGAGCGTGGTGAGCGACAGCCCGAGGACGACGGCGAGGCGGCGGATGTTCTGGTTCGCCGCGGACGCGTGGCTGTGGTCGTGACCCATCGCGTTGACTGTAACGACTCCACCCCGCGGCGGGCGCCGGGCACGAAAAAAGAGCCTCGCGCTGCCACACCGCCGGGGGAACGGATGTCTGCGCGAGGCTCCTGTCACCGATAACGAGCCGCCCGGCCGTTCGTTAGGGCTCGGCCGCGAAGATTCTCGCCCGTTTCCACAGCGTGTGATTCGGCAGGACCAATGCCTATTCCATCCAAATCATGACGCCGTATCATGCGGGAATGGACACGGACCCGAACGAACCGGCGGCCCCGGGGACCATCCGTTCGCTCAACCGCTCGCTGGTCCTGGACGCGATCAGGCGGGGCGGCCCCACGTCGCGGGCCGAACTCGCCCGGGCGCTCGGGATGGCCAAGCCCACGGTGTCGGACATCGTGGCCGGACTCGTCGCCGAGGGCGTCGTCCGGGAGGGCCCGATCACCCGCCGCGGCGGCCGACGGGATGGGCGATCGGCAGTCGCGCGAGCGCGGCCGGCTCCTCGTCGCGGGCGGCCGCCACGACGACCAGGGGCACATCCACGGCGCGGTGGGCCAGGTAGTCGA
>JAICUV010000306.1 GCA_025935655.1 Chloroflexota bacterium
CTCTCCGCCAGCCTCCCCCTCGGGCCTCGCGCCGCGGGGCCGGCCGGGCGGCCCCTGCTATGATCGCCGGGACGTGCTAGCCGGGGAACTAGCGGTGCCCTGTACCTGCAATCCGCTCCAGCAGGGCTGAATTCCCTCCCGAGGTCGGCGTTCAACGAGAGCCGACGACGTACGCGACGTTGAGGACCGGGTCCCGCGCAGCGGTGACTCGTGAACCGTGTCAGGTCCGGAAGGAAGCAGCACTCAGCGCTGATTGCCGGGTGCCGCGGAACGGCCTGGTCCGAGCCGCGTGCGCCGCTGGGCGCGGGGTCGTCCGTATCGACGGAGGGTGCACGGCACTACCTATCCGCCCGCGCGCCGCGCGGGAGCGCCCAGGAGCAGCAGTTGCCCGAAGCGACCACCCACCAGGCCCTCTACCGCCGCTGGCGGGCCCAGACCTTCAGCGAGATGGTCGGGCAGGAGGCCGTGGTCGCCACGCTCCGCAACGCGGTGGCGACCGGCAAGGTCGCGCACGCGCTCCTGTTCACCGGCCCGCGCGGGACCGGCAAGACGTCGCTCGCCCGGATCGTCGCCAAGGCGATCAACTGCACGAACCTCGGCCCCAACGCGGACCCCTGCGACACCTGCGAGGCGTGCAACGCGATCCGCGAGGGGCGGGCGCTGGACCTGGTCGAGATCGATGCCGCGTCCAACCGCGGGATCGATGCCATCCGCGAGCTCCGCGAGCGCCTGAACTACGCCCCGACCGACCTGCGGCGCAAGGTCTACATCCTCGACGAGGCGCACCAGATCACGAAGGACGCCTGGAACGCGCTGCTCAAGTCGCTCGAGGAGCCGCCGGACTTCGTCACCTTCATGTTCGCCAGCACCCACCCGCAGGAGTTCCCGCCGGCGATCCTGTCGCGGCTCCAGCGGTTCGACGTCCGCCGCCTCACGGTGCCCGAGATCAGCGGCAAGCTCGTCCGGATCCTCGAGGCCGACGGCCGCGAGGCGGACCCCGAGGCGATCACGCTCGTCGCGCGGCTGGCCGCGGGCGGCATGCGCGACGCGGAGTCGATCCTGGACCAGCTCCTGTCGTCCACGGGCGGGCGCATCGAGGCGGATGCGGTCCGGGACCTGCTGGGGCTGGCGGACGCGGAGCTCGTCGACGGCTTCGTGGACGCCCTCGCGACCGGCGACCCGATCGCCGGGATCGCCCTGCTGGACCGCCTCGAGGAGCGCGGGAGGGACCTGCGCATCTTCCTCGACCAGGTCGTCGACGCGATCCGGGAGCGGCTCCTCGCCGCCATGGCCGCCGGGGGAGCGGACCCGGCGCTCGCCGTCGCGGCTCGACGCCTGTCGTCCATCGACCCCACGCGCATCGGCCCGGGCGGCATCCGCCTCCAGCTGGAGCTGGCGCTCCTCGACCCCGGTCCGGGCCGGTCACGCGTACAGGCGGCCGTCGCCGCCGCGCCGCGCGTGACACCCCAGTCGCAGGCCGCGGCTCCCGCCGCGTCGCCGGCCCCCACTCCTGCCTCCGCCCCGACGCCCCCTCCGGCGGCCACCGCCGAAGCCTCCCGGGCTCCAGCCCCGGCTCCGGCGCCCGATCCGGCGCCCGCCGCGGCGGCGTCGACGTCAGCCGATCCCGCTCCGCCGGCTGTCCCGCTCGCCCCGTCGGCGCCGGCCGGCGACGACCTCGAGCGCCTGCGGTCCGGCTGGGCCACCGTCGTCGCCGCGATCAGCAAGAGTCCGCCCCTCAAGCCGCTGATCGTCGTCTGCCGGCCCATCGGCGTGGAGGGGAACATCGTCACCCTCGGCTTCCCGGAGGAGCAGGCGTTCCTCAAGGACGTCGCCGAGCGCAAGCGCGCGAACCTCGAGGAGCGGATCGGGGAGTTCCTCGGCCACGACGTCGGCGTCCGGTGCGTCGCCACCAACCTCGACCTGCTGCCGCCGCTCCCCGAGGACGCCGACGCGGCGCACATCCTCGCCGAGGCGCACCGGATCTTCGCGGAGGACCTGGCCGAGGTTCCCGAGGTCACCTGACGGCCGCCCGTCCGGCTCGCGCCGTCGCCGCACATGGGCGAGACTGGGACCGCGCACCCGACCACCGACACCGACCGCTGACCTGAGACCGGAGGACCCGTATCCATGGGCATGGGCAACCTGCAGCGCATGGCGATGCAGATGCAGCAGGAGATGGCCCGCGTGCAGGCCGAGCTCGAGACGCTCACCGTGGACGGCCAGGCCGGCGGTGGCGTGGTCAGGGCGACCGTCACCGGCAAGCAGGAGCTGGTAAGCGTGACCATCGACCCGTCGGCGGTGGACCCCGAGGACGTCGAGATGCTCCAGGACCTCGTCGTGAGCGCCGTGAACGACGCGCTCCGGACCTCCCAGGATGTGGCCGCCCAGAAGATGGCCGCGGTCACCGGCGGGCTCAAGATCCCCGGCCTGGGCTGAGCGCGAGGCCCCGACCCACGTGTCGTCAGCCGTCATCGAGCCGGTCGCCCGGCTCATCGAGTCGTTCGCGCGGCTGCCCGGCATCGGGCCCAAGACCGCGCAGCGCCTCACGTACCACCTGCTCCGCGCCCCGGACGCCGAGGCTCGCGCGCTCGCGCGGGCACTGATCGCGGTCCGCGACGAGGTCGTGTTCTGCGACCGCTGCTTCAACATCAGCGACGCGCCCCTGTGCCCGATCTGCCGCGACCCCGGACGCGACGACGCGCGGCTGTGCATCGTCGAGGAGCCGCTGGACGTCCTCGCCATCGAGCGCACGGGCGAGTTCCGGGGGCGCTACCACGTGCTCCACGGCGCGATCAGCCCGATCGACGGCATCGGGCCGGACCGGCTCAAGATCCGGGAGCTGCTGGCTCGCGTCGACGAGCAGGCGGCCGAGGGACCGCGGATCGAGGAGGTCATCCTCGCCACCAACCCGACGCTCGAGGGAGAGGCGACCGCGATGTACCTCAACGAGCGCCTGGAGGGGCGCGTCGGGTCCGTGACCCGCATCGCCCGCGGGCTCCCGGTCGGCGGCGACCTCGAGTACGCCGACGACGTGACCCTCATCCGGGCGCTGCAGGGACGGAGGGCCCTCTGATGCGGGAGCTGGTGTTCGAGATCCTCCTCCGGCTCAGCAAGGCGCTGTTCGCCCTCGTCGCCGGGCTCGTGTTCTGGCTGCTGGCGGTCGGACCGCTCGGCGCCCAGGGCTCGCCGGAGCTCGTCCTCCTGTGTTGGTTGAGCGGCGCCGCGTTCATCCTCCTCGTGGAGGAGAGCCCGATCTGAGGGTCGTTCGACCCTCCGACGCGGGCCGCCTGGCCGGCCGCCGGGAGCCCGTCCAGGGACCTCCCACGGGACCGTTTGACGGGCCGCCGGGAGCGGCCCTATCATCCGTCCTCGCGCCTCACGAACCCGAGGCTCGACGGTCTCCTGCCACGGCGGGAACCACCCGATCCCCCGTTTGACACGGGGAGCGAACTGCGCCAAACTAGGCAGTCCGCGCTCCGGGCGGTAAAGGCCGGGCGCTGCACCTTAACAACTGAAGAGTGGTAGGAACTTCAGCACGAGAACGTGCCTGGACCAAGCTCTTGAGATTCAACTCGATCGCAAGATCGAGTTTTCGCGGAGAGTTTGATCCTGGCTCAGGATAAACGCTGGCGGCGTGCATGAGACATGCAAGTCGAACGAACGAGCTTGCTCGTTAGTGGCGGACGGCTGAGTAACGCGTAGGTGACCTGCCCCGAAG
>JAICUV010000365.1 GCA_025935655.1 Chloroflexota bacterium
ATCAGCAGGTCGTGCTGGCCCGCTGGCGGGCCCAGTTCGGCGAGCGGCCGGGCGAAGCCGATGAAGTCCGCCGGGATCACCTTGGTGCCCTGGTGCAGCAGCTGGTAGTACGCGTGCTGGCCGTTGGTGCCGGCGGTCCCCCACACGATGGGGCCGGTCTCGTAGGTCACGCGCTTGCCGTCGAGGCGGACGGACTTGCCGTTCGACTCCATGTCCAGCTGCTGGAGGTAGGCGGGGAAGCGGGCCAGCTCCTGGCTGTAGGGGAGCACGGCGTGGGTCTCGAACCCGAACGCGTTGCCGTACCAGATGCCGAGCAGCGCCATGAGCACGGGCAGGTTGCGCTCCAGCGGCGTGCGCAGGAAGTGCTCGTCCATCGCGCGGAAGCCCGCGAGCATGTCCCGGAAGTCGTCCGGGCCCACGGCGATCATGAGGCTGAGCCCGATGGCGGAGTCCATCGAGTACCGGCCGCCGACCCAGTCCCAGAAGCCGAACATGTTCGCCGTGTCGATGCCGAACTCGGCGACCTTCTCGGCGTTCGTGGAGACGGCGACGAAGTGCGACGCGACGGCCTTCTCGTCGCCGCCCAGCCCGGCGAGCAGCCAGTCCCGCGCGGTCCGCGCGTTGGTGAGCGTCTCGAGCGTGGTGAACGTCTTGCTCGCGACGATGAACAGGGTCTCGGCCGGATCCAGGTCCGCGGTCGCGTCGCGGATGTCCGCACCGTCGATGTTGCTGACGAATCGGAATCGCATCGTCCGCTCGGCGTAGTGGACGAGCGCCTGGGTCGCCATGGCGGGCCCGAGGTCGGAGCCGCCGATGCCGATGTTGACCACGTTGCGGATCGGCGAGCCGGTGAACCCCTTCCACGCCCCGGTCCGCACCTTGAGCGCGAACGCCGTCATGCGGTCGAGGACCTCGTGGACGTCGGCCGTGACGTCCTGGCCGTCGACCTGGCACGGCTCGTCGGCCGGGGCACGGAGGGCGGTGTGGAGGACCGCCCTGTCCTCGGTGGTGTTGATGTGCGCGCCGGCGAACATCGCGGTGCGCCGCTCCTCGATGCCCGCCGCCGTCGCGACGGCGAGCAGCAGCCGCATCGTCTCGTCGGTCACGCGGTGCTTGGAGTAGTCGAGGAACAGCCCGGCGCCCTCGGCGGTCAGGCGGGTCGCCCGCTCGGGGTCCTCGGCGAACAGGTCGCGCAGGGTGCGGTCACGGATCGTCCCGTGGTGGGCCATGACGGCACGCCACTCGGGCAGCCGGTTGAGGGGCGGGGTCGGCTTGTACGCGCTCATGCGGTGAGCGTAGTCCGCGGCGCGGCATCCCGCGCTCCGGCGCCCGTCAGGGGACGGCGCGCCACCCCTCGTCGCCAAGCTCCTTGAGCTCGCCCAGTCCGATGTCGAACCAGGCACCCGCGAGGTGGAGGGTGCCCGCCGCCTCGCGTGACCGGATCCACGGGAACGTGCGCAGGTTCACCACCGACTGCTCCACGGAGCGGAGCTCGAGCGTCCGCCGCCCTCGCTCCGGGTCCGCCCACTCGCCGGGGTCGAGCTCGTCCGCGAGGTCGCGCAGCCCCGCGATCCAGGTCCCGATGAAGTCCGTCGACGTGAGCGGCGCCTTGCGCTCCAGGGCGGCCGCGACCCCGCCGCAGCGGCCGTGGCCCATCACGACGATCGAGCGCACCTGGAGGGCGAGGACGGCGTACTCCAGCGCGGAGCTGGCGGCGTGGCTCCGCGTGTCGGGCGCGTAGACGGGGACGAGCGCGCCGACGTTGCGCACCACGAACAGCTCGCCCGGCAGGGCGTCGAAGATCGTCTCGGGGCCGGAACGCGAGTCGGAGCAGGCGATGACGATCGTGGCGGGCCGCTGCCCCTCGGCCTCAAGCCGGCGGTAGCGCTCCCGCTCGGCCTGGTAGCGGGTCTGGCGGAACCGGCGATAGCCTTCGCGCAGCTCGCCGGGGAGGGCAAGGGACACCGGCGGACCTCGCTCCGGGGACGGGATGGTCGGGCAGCAATCCTACCGTGGCCGCAGGACGTAGACGCGCGTCACGACGACCTCGCGGTCCTCGAGCGTCGTCGTGGTGTGGACCGGCCAGGCCGCGAGTTCCACGAGGCCCACGCTCGCGGGCGGCGGCAGGTACTTGCGCCCCGGGTCGCCGACGAGGACGCGCGTGCCGGCCTCGGCCGCCGCGCGGAGCCACGGGAGGACGCGCTCGGCGAGCGGGCCCTCGTACCAGGTGTCGGCGGCGAGCAGCACGTCGACGGCGGGCGGCGGCTCGTCGAGCAGGTCGCGCGTGGCGTACGCGACATGGACGTGATTGGCGCGGGCGTTGAGCGCGACGGCCGCCTCCGCGAACGGGTCGATGTCGACCGCGGCGACGTGGGCCGCCCCGGCCTGTCCGGCCACGATCGCGACGAGGCCGCTCCCGGTCGCGAAGTCGAGGACGCTGTGCCCGGCGACCTCCTCGGGATGCGCCTGGAGGTGCCGCGCGAGCGCGAGGCCGCCCGCCCACGCGAACGCCCAGAACGGGATCGGCGCGCCGTCCGCGCCCGTCTCCTCCTCGACCGCGTGCCACACCGGCTCGACGGCGTCGGCGAGGTGGAGCCGGACACCCGGGATCCCGTCCACGTCACGCAGCCGCGTGTGGCGCTGGACGAACGCTCGCC
>JAICUV010000110.1 GCA_025935655.1 Chloroflexota bacterium
GTCCAAGGACCCGCTCGTCATGCTCGCCGTGGCGGAGATCATCGACAGCGTCGGCGTGCCCGAGGGGATGGTCTCGATCCTGCCGATGAGCCGCGAGCTTGGCGACCGGATGGTCAGCGACGAGCGGTTCAAGCTGCTCACGTTCACCGGGTCCCCGTCCGTGGGCTGGCGGATGAAGGAGCGGGCGGGCAAGAAGAAGGTCGTGCTGGAGCTCGGCGGGAACGCGGGCGTCATCGTGGACAAGTCCGCCGACCTGGACTGGGCGGTGAAGCGCACGCTGACCGGCGCCTTCGCCTACAGCGGCCAGGTCTGCATCAGCGTCCAGCGGATGTTCATCCACGAGGACGTGTGGGACGCGTTCATGGACAGGTTCCTGGCGGGGGTCGCGGCGCTCAGGCTGGGCGATCCCGCCGATCCCACGACCGACGTCGGCCCGATGGTCGACGCCAAGGCCGCGGCCCGGACGCAGGCCTGGGTCGACGAGGCCCGGGCGCTGGGCGGCACGATCCTCGCCGGCGGCACCGCGGACGGCACCTTCTTCCCGCCGACGGTCATCACCGGCGTCCCGTTCAGCGCGCAGGTGTGCTCCAACGAGGCGTTCGCGCCGCTCGTCGTCGCCTTCCCGTTCAAGGACATGCCCGAGGCGATCGCCGCGGTCAACGACAGCTTCTTCGGGCTCCAGACCGGGGTGTTCACGTCCGACCTCGCCGCGGCCTGGACGAGCTTCGCGGAGCTCGAGGTGGGCGGGGTCATCGTCAACGACATCCCGACCTACCGGATCGACAACATGCCCTACGGCGGCGTCAAGGACTCCGGCCTCGGCCGCGAGGGCCTGCGCTGGGCGATCGAGGACATGACCGAGATCCGGATCATGGTCCTCGCCTGGCCCCAGTAGGGCCGCCGGCCCGGGGAGGCCGGCTCGCACCTCGGCCGCGCCACTCGCGCGCAGGCACGTCCCGTTCCTGCCGGGCGTCGGCCCCAGGCCGCCCGGCGGGGTGTGAGCTGGACCAGATCCCGCACTCCGAGCCGCCCCGACCGGCCTGCTCGCACATCCTGGCGCCTGTCGCGCCCCGGTTGACGCCAGGAGGTCGGCTGGATGGCGTGGATCGCGGGTTCTGGCGCCTCGCAGTCCCCGGGCGGCGGCGGCAGCGGTTCCTTGTCCGGCCGTCGTCGGCAGGGGCCGTTCTTTGTCCGGCCACTTGACAAAGTGGCTATAGTGCCTTTGTCCGCTCAGTTGGCAAAGTCCGACCGGCGGGCGGAGGAGGACGTCACCGGATGCGCCTGCCCGCGAAGGCGACCCACCAGCAGACCCGGGCGATCAACCAGGGCCTGGTGCTGCGCACGCTCTACGACCTGGGCCCGATCAGCCGGGCGGAGGTCGCGCGACTCACGGGCCTGACGCGCACCACGGTCAGCGAGCTCGTGGGTGAGCTGCTCGGCGAGGGCCTCGTCGAGGAGGTTGGCCGCGGCCCGTCCAGCGGCGGCAAGGCGCCGATCCTCGTCCGCGTCATCCCCGACGCGAGGCTGGTCATCGGCCTCGACCTCGGCGAGGACGCGTTCGTGGGTGCGCTCGTCGACCTGCGGGGCGGGATCCACCACCGGGTCGTCGAGCCCATCGAGGGCCGTGACGGCGCCGCCGCGCTGGCCGCCGTGGAGCGAGTCGTGGACGAGCTCATCGCGGCCGCGCCGGAGGGGACGCTCCTCGGCGTCGGCGTCGGCACCCCCGGCCTCGTGGACACGGTCACCGGCACGATTCGCTGGGCCGTCAACCTCGACTGGCAGGACCTCCCGCTCGGGCGGATGCTCAGTGAGCGGACCCGGCTCCCGGCGTACGTCGCCAACGACTCCCGCGCCGCGGCGATGGGGGAGCACCTGTTCGACCTCGACCGGCGCGCCCCCAACCTCGTGGCGATCAAGCTGGGCACCGGCATCGGCGCGGGCATCGTCATCGGCGGCGAGCTGCTCCAGGGCGACGGCTTCGGCGCCGGCGAGATCGGGCACACCTCGGTGGTCGACGACGGCGCGGCCTGTCGCTGCGGGCGGTTCGGCTGCCTCGAGACGGTGGCCAGCTCCCGCGCGATCATGGCCGAGGCACAGCGCGCTGCGGCCGATGACCCGGATGGCGCGCTGGGGCGACGCCTCGCCGCGGGTCGCCTCACCGGTCCCGAGGACGTGGCCGGCGCCATCGCCGAGGGCGACGAGGCAGCGCGCCGGATCGCCGTCGCCGCGGGCCGCTGGCTCGGCCGCTCCATCGCCGGCCTCGTCGGCGTTTTGGACATCCACCACGTGGTCCTCCTGGGGACCGTCACCGCGCTGGGGCCGGACTGGCTCGACGCCGTCCGCGAGGAGGCGACCCGGCGCGCGCTCGGGCTCCTCACCCGCGACCTCCGGATCGAGCTCGGCGGCGCCGCGGATGACGTGGTGCTCCTGGGGGCGAGCGCGCTGCTCCTCTCCCGCGAGCTCGGACTGGTGCCCGCCCGATGAGCGTCGACCTCCTGGCCGGCGTCGACGGCGGCGGCAGCAAGATCGCCGTCCTCGTCACCGACCGCGCGCTGGTGCCAGTGGCGCGGCGGACCGTCGCGACGGGCGTCGGCGCGCCCACGGCCGCCGTGGACCAGGTCGCGGACGCGGTGGAATCGACCCTGCGCGCCGCCGGCCGGGGCGTGGACGAGCTCGCCGCCGTCGGGATCGGCGTCCCCGGACGCGTCGATCCGGCTGCCGGCGTCGTGACGCTCGCCGTCAACCTCGGCTGGCACGAGGTCGCCCTCGGGCCCGGCCTCGAGCGCCGGTTCCGCGTCCCGGTCAGCGTGGAGAACGACGTCAAGGCGGCCGCGGCCGGGCTGGCCGCCCGGGGCCGGACGTCCGGCATCGCCGATCTCGCCTATCTCGGCATCGGCACCGGCATCTCCGCGGGCGTCGTCGTCGGTGGCCGGCTGTACCGCGGCCGACGCGGGCTGGCGGGCGAGATCGGGCACGTCGTGCTCCAGGAGGACGGCCCGCTGTGCGAGTGCGGCCTCCGGGGCTGTCTGGAGGCCATGGCGTCGGGCCGCGGGATCGCCTCGATCGCCGACGAGGCCGTGCGCGCCGGGTCGCTCGTGCTCGGGGGCGGTTCCCGCACGACGGCCGCCGACGTGTACGCGGCGGCGGGCCGCGGGGACGCTGCCGCGCGAGCCATCGTCGATGCGGCCGGCCGCGCCGTCGCCCGCGCCGTGCACCTGCTGGTCATGACCTACGACCTCCAGGCGGTCTTCATTGGCGGGGGCGTCACCGGGGCGGGCCGCCTGTTCAGCGACCCGGTCGAGCGTGCGCTCGACGTCCTGCGCGCCTCGTCGCCCCTCGCCCGCGAGGCCCTCGGGCCGGGCGTCCTCCACGTGCTGTCCCCCGACGCCGACGCCGGCGCGTGGGGCGCGGTGGTGCTCGCGGGGCGTGCCGCCCTGCCCGCTGACGCGGCCGCCGTCCGTGACGACCGCACCGGCGTGATCCCGGCGGACGCCGGATCCGCGGAGGCGCGGAGCCCATGAGCACCCACGCCATGCCGGCCTCCGCCGGCCAGCCCCGGGGGAGGTGAGTGCCGCGCCAGCCTTGACCCGGAGCCGCCGTCCGGGCGGCACACCCCGACCACGACACCCGCGCGACGACGGAACCGATCGAGAACCCTTCCGAGAGAGAGGAGACCACACGGTGAGTTCACGCAAGATGCTGGCCCTCGGGCTGGCGGCGGTGCTGGGCCTGGCGGCCTGCGGCACCTCCACGGCGCCGACGACGGCCCCCGCGAGCGCCGCCCCCACCACCGCGCCGGCGAGCACCGGGACCGAGAGCACCGCGCCCGAGAGCGCGGCCCCGGCCAGTCCCGAGGCGCTCCAGCCCGATCCCGCCGAGGCGGTCATCCCCAACGTGGAGCAGGGCGCCGAGATCACCTTCTGGACGTTCTACCTGTCGCCCACCTTCGACCAGTACATCAAGGACACGATCGCCCGCTTCGAGGCGACGTACCCCGGCGTCAAGGTCAACTGGGAGGACCACCAGGCGACCTTCAAGGACGACCTCAACAACGCGTTCAACGCCGGGACCGCGCCCGACGTGATCAATCTCTCCGTCAGCGAGGGCTGGGTCAGCGAGTACGCCGGCAAGGGCGTCCTGCTGCCGCTCGACGACAAGGTCCCCGCGGCCGTCAAGGACGTCTACTTCCCGGGCCTGTGGAAGGAGCAGCTGATCGACGGCGTCAACTACCAGTTCCCGTGGTACCAGGGCCTCAACGTCGACCTGCTCAACAAGGCGATCTTCGACAAGGCCAAGGTGAACGTCGCCGACTTCCCGAAGACGATCGACGGTGTGCCCGCCCTGTGCGACACCTTCGCCAAGGCCGGCAACGTGTGCACGATCCGGCTCACCGTGTCGGACCTGCTCGCGCAGATGGTCTACGAGGGCAACGTCAAGGTCCTGAGCGACGACGGCAAGACGTTCACGTTCGACTCGCCCGACGGCGTCGCGTGGCTCCAGATGTACGTGGACATGGTCAAGGCCGGCAGCGTGGACAACACCGTCCTGACCACCACCGACGACCGCGTCGGCCTCAACGCGTTCATCGCGGGCACGTCGCCGTTCTACGCGACCGGCCCCAACCTGGCCCGCCAGGTCAAGGACCAGAACGCGACCCTGTACGGGAACCTGGGCATGGTCCCGCAGCCGCTGGGCAAGAGCGGCGTCGCCGGCAAGGGCCTCATGTCCCTGTCGGTCAAAAAGGACACGAAGTTCCCGAACGCCGCCATGGCGCTCGCGCAGTACTTCACGAACCCGCGGGCGATGGTCGAGTTCAGCAAGCAGGTCGCCGTCTACCCCTCGAGCCCCAAGGCGTTCGAGGATCCGTTCTTCTCGTCGACGCCGTCGACGGTCGAGGACAGCGCCCGTCCGCTCGCCGGCGGGATCATCGCGACCTACGCCGACATCGTGCCGACGATCCCCAAGAAGGCTGACGTCAACGAGATCGTCCGCAAGGCGATCGAGTCCGCCCTGTTCGGCGGCGTGGACGCGCAGAAGGCCCTCTCGGACGCGGCGTCCCAGGCCAACGCGCTGATCAAGTAGGCCCAGCTCCTCCAGCCGGGCCCGCCGCTCCCCGAGCGGCGGGCCCGGTCACCCACCGGACCGACGACGTCGATGACCCTGACCCAGCGGCTGACCCCCTACCTGTTCCTCGCCCCGGCCCTCGTGCTGCTGGGGATCTTCGTCGTGTACCCGATCATCGCGGTCGTCGGCTACTCGTTCACCGACTTCGACATCGTCCGGCCGCCGGTCCCCGTCGGCCTCGACAACTACCGCAAGCTGCTGGACGACCCCACCTTCTGGCTGTCGCTCCAGCACTCGGTCGTCTACCTCGTCGTGACGCCGATCCTCATCGCGCTCTCGATCGCGCTCGCGATCGTCGTGAACCGGGCGATGCGCGGGATCAACCTGTTCCGCGCCCTGTATTTCGTGCCGGCCGTGAGCGGCTCGATCGCCATCGGGCTCGCCTGGACCTGGCTGTTCGACCGCAACGGGTTCATCAACAGCGTGCTGCTGGCCTGGGGCCTGATCGACAAGCCCATCCAGTGGCTCGCCAACCCGTCGATGGTGCTGCCGATCGCGATGCTGCTCACGATCTGGGCCGGCGTCGGCTACTACTCGGTCATCTTCCTTGCCGGGCTCCAGAACATCCCCGAGGAGCTCTACGACGCCGCCCGCATCGACGGCTGCAACGACCTCCAGAAGCACTGGCACGTGAGCCTGCCCGGGCTGCGGCCCCAGATCACGTTCGTGGCGGTCATCTCGAGCCTCGCCGCGCTCAAGGTGTTCGACGAGATCTACGTCCTGACCGGCAAGACCGGCGGGATCCTCGACTCGGGTGTCACGATCGTGTTCTACCTGTGGAAGCAGGCCTTCGTGCTGGGCCACGCGGGATACGCGTCGGCGGTCGCCATGGCGCTGCTCGCGATCACGCTCGTGTTCTCGATCGTGAACGTCCGGTTCCTGGAGCGCGGGCAGGGCGAGGCGTGAGCGGCGTGACGGAGAGCCGCCCGATCGCCGAGACGGCCGTCCCGCGTCCAGTCCAGCGATCCCGCGTCCGATGGCGCCGGACCGCGGTGACCGCCGGCTGGTACGCGATCATGCTCGCCATCGCGGTGATCACGGTGTTCCCGTTCGCCTGGATGTTCCTCACCTCGATCAAGGGGCCGGCCGACCCGATCACCACCGTGCCGCCCCAGTTCTTCCCGACCGACCCGACGATCGCCAACTACCAGCGCGTCCTCGCTGCCCTGCCGATCCCGTCGTTCTTCGTGAACAGCGTCATCGTGTCGGTGACGACGAGCCTGCTCAACGTGCTCGTGGCGTCGCTCGCCGCCTACCCGCTGGCCAAGATGCGCTTCGCGGGCCGGAGCGCGATCTTCTACGCCCTCCTCGCGACCCTGATCGTGCCCGCGCAGCTGACCTTCATCCCGAGCTTCGTGCTCGCGGTGAACGTGTTCCACTACTACGACACGCTGGCGGCGCTGATCTTCCCGGCCCTCGTGTCGGCGTTCAACATCTTCCTGCTGCGCCAGGCGTTCCGGGCCATCCCCAACGACCTGCTGGACGCCGCGCGGGTCGATGGCGCCGGCGAGCTCCGGATCTGGTCGCGGATCATGATGCCGATCGTCCGGCCGTCCCTCGCCGCGGTCGCGATCTTCACGTTCGTGACGTCGTGGAACGACTTCCTGTGGCCGTCGCTGATGCTCCACACGCGGGAGGGGATGACCCTCCCCGTGGGCCTGGCCGCGCTCCAGGGCTTCTTCTCGTCCGACTTCCGGGCGATCGCCGCCGGCGTGACGATCACGATCGTGCCGATCCTGCTGTTCTTCATCGCCGCCCAGCGCTGGTTCGTGCGCGGGCTCGCGGGGGCCGTCAAGGGGTGACGCGCACGGAGTCGCTCCCCGACGTCCGCGGCCGCCTGATGCTCGCGTTCCCGGGGCTCGAGCTGCCGCCCGCGATGGAGCGCCGCCTGCGCGAGGCACCCGCCGCGGGGATCACGCTGTTCCGCTACCACAACGTCGACACGCCGGCGCAGGTGCGGGCGCTCGTGGGCGCCGCCCAGGCCGCGGCCGCGGCCGGTGGGCACGAGGGACCGCTGCTCGTGGCCGCGGACCAGGAGGGCGGCCAGCTCGTGGCCCTCGGCGACGGCACGACGCCGTTCCCGGGCGCGATGGCGCTGGGCGCGACGGGCGACCCGGGGCTGGCCGAGCGTGTCGGCCGAGCGACCGGTGAGGAGCTCCTGGCGATGGGCGTGAACGTCGCGTACGCGCCGTCGTGCGACCTCGCGTCGAACCCCGCCAACCCGCACCTCGGGATCCGGTCGTTCGGGGACGATCCGGCGGTCGTCGGCGCGTTCGCGGCGTCGATGACCCGCGGCCTGCGGGCCGCCGGCGTGGCGGTCACGGTGAAGCACTTCCCGGGCCTGGGGGAGGCGGACCTCGACAGCCACCACGGGCTCCCGGTCCTGGCCCTCGACCGCGAGCGCCTCGAGACGACGGAGCTCGTGCCCTTCCGGGCGGCGATCCAGGCCGGCGCCGACCTCGTGATGTCGGCGCATGTCGCGCTCCCGTCGCTGACCGGCGACCCCGGCCTGCCCGCCACGCTGTCGCGCGGGCTGATGCACGACCTCGTGCGCGATCGCCTCGGCTTCCGGGGGCTGACGATCACCGACGCGCTGGACATGGAGGCGCTGCCCCAGGGCGACGGCCAGGTCGTCGACGTGATCGCCGCCATCCGTGCCGGTGTCGACGTGCTCCTGTGCGCCCCCGACCAGGAGCGGCTTGCACGGATCGAGCGCGCCGTCACGCACGCCGCCGCTCGCCGCCTGTTTGACGGCGCGGAGCTGCGCGCGTCCGCCGCCCGGCTGGCCTCGCTCCGCGGCCGGCTCGCCGCCGCGCCCGAGCCGGACCTCGCGGTCGTGGGCTCGGCGGCGCATCGGGCGCTCGCCCGCGAGGTCGCCGAGCGGTCGATCACGCTGGTCAGCGATCGGGCCGGGCTGCTGCCGCTCCGCGTGGCCGCCGGGGACCGGATCCTCGCGGTCATGCCGGCACCCCGGGCGCTCACGCCCGCGGACACGTCCGGGTCCGTGGCGCCCGGGCTCGCGGCCGCCCTCCGCGACCGCTGGCCGGACGTGGACGAGGTGGTGACCTCGCACCCGCCGACGGACGACGAGATCGCGGGCGTCGTCGCCCGGGCGACGGGCGCCGCCGTCACCGTCGTGGGGACGATCTCGGCGTCCGCGGACCCGGCGCAGGTGCGGCTGGTGGAGGCGCTGCTCGCGACCGGGCGACCCGTCGTCACCGTCGCGCTGCGGACGCCGTGGGACCTCGCGGCGTACCCAGCGGCCGGCACGCACGTGGCCGCGTACGGCATCCTGAGCCCGACGCTCCGCGCGCTCACCGCCACGCTGTTCGGGGACCTCCCGTTCCGGGGCACCCTTCCCGTCCGCGCCGCCGTCCCCGACGAGGTCGCCCGATGACCCTGGCCACCGAGATCCGCGAGCAGCCCCAGGTCCTCGCCCGGCTGCTGGATCGCGCGCCGGCGATCGGGGCCATGGCCGCCGCCATCGGCGCCCGCGACATCGAGCACGTCGTGATCGCCGCTCGCGGCACCTCCGACCACGCCGCGATCTACGCGCAGTACCTGTTCGGCGTGCTGCTGGGGCTGCCGGTGGGCCTCACGACGCCCTCCGTCCTCTCGCTCTACGGGGCGGAGCCCCGGTTCGGTCGCGCGCTCGTCGTGGGCATCAGCCAGTCGGGCGCCTCGCCTGACATCGTCGGCGTGGTCGCGGCCGGGCGCCGCCAGGGCGCCCCGACCCTCGCGATCACGAACGAGCCGGCGTCCCCCCTCGCGGCCGCCGCCGAGCACGTGCTGGACCTCGGCGCGGGCCCCGAGCTCGCCGTCGCGGCGACGAAGACGTACACGGCGGAGCTGCTCGCCCTCGCGCTCCTCGCGGCCGGGCTCGGCCACGGCGGCGACCCGCTCGCCGGCGACCCGGACCTCGCGCGCGTGCCCGCGGCGGTCGCCGCGGCGCTGGAGACCGAGGCGGAGGTCGCGGCGATCGCGCGCGAGCTGGCGCCCCGGGACGCGTGCGTCGTCGTCGGCCGCGGCTACGAGTACGCGACCGCGCGAGAGTGGGCGCTCAAGCTCAAGGAGCTCGCCCACGTCCACGCGGACCCGTACTCCGCCGCCGACTTCCGCCACGGGCCCATCGCGCTGGTGGACGCCGGGTTCCCGGTCCTCGCGGTGGCGCCGTCCGGGTACGCGGCGCCGGACGTCGCGTCGCTCCTGGCGCGGCTGCGGGACGACCTCCACGCCGACATCGTCGTCCTGTCCGACGATCCGGGGCTGCGTGCCCTCGGGCGATGGTCGGTCGCGCTGCCGGCCCTGCCCGAGCACCTGCAGCCGATCGCGTCGATCGTCCCGGGCCAGCTGTACGCGATGCACGCGACCCTCGCCCTGGGCCTGGACCCCGATCAGCCGCGGACGATCGCGAAGGTGACGCTCACCACCTGACGTTCCCCCCGTTGCGACCCGGTGCGCCGCCCCGCGCGCGACGCGCCACACTGCGGCCATGGACCTCACGCTGACCCCCGAGCAGGCCGAGCTCCGCGACCGTGCGCGCGCCTATGTCGTCGACGTCCTCCAGCCGCTCGAGGGCGTGTTCGAGCAGCACCACACGCTGCCCCCGGACACGATCCGGCAGCTCAAGCGGGCCGCCATCGGCGCGCGCCTCCACGGCGGCAGCCTGCCCGTCTCGGCGGGCGGCCAGGGATGGTCGGCGCTGGAGCAGGTCCTCGTCCACGAGCAGCTGGGGCAGGTCACGGGCGGCCTGTGGTCGTTCATCCCGGGCGCGTACAACGCGCTCGTCCACTGCACGCCCGAGCAGCGGCGCCGCTACCTGGACCCCAGCCTGCGCGGCGAGCGGACGGGCAGCTACGCGATCACCGAGGCCGGCCAGGGCTCCGACGCCCGCACGCTGGCCGCGACCGCCGTCCGGGACGCCGCCACCGGGGAGTACGTCCTCAACGGCGAGAAGTGGTTCGTGACCGGGCCCTCGGACACGGACTTCATGATCTTCCACTGCCACCTGCTCGAGGGCGACCGGCGGCTGCCGACCCTGTTCCTCGTGGACTACGACGCGGCGGGCGTCACCCAGACCGCGGACCCCGACTACACCCACACGTTCGCGGACCGCCACCCGCAGTTCGTCCTGACCGACGTCCGCGTCCCGGCCGACGCGA
>JAICUV010000102.1 GCA_025935655.1 Chloroflexota bacterium
ACGACGTCCAGGGTCGCCTCGAGGACGCGCGCGGCCACGAACGCCGTGTAGGCGGCGAGCGCCTCCTCGTCCGCGTCCCGGAGCGCGCGCATCGGCGCCGGGATCGCCGCCCGGGCGTCGCGCGCGAGACCGGCGGGGTCGAGGCCCTCGCGGAGGGCGGCCGCGAGCGAACGCCCCAGCAGCCGCGCCGCCACCGCGGGTTGCCGGCCGAGGACGTCGCGGCGGACGAGCGCATCGGCGTCGTCGACGCCCAGCCGCTCCAGGGCATCGATGGCCCTGCGGGCCGCACGGGCGGCGTCCGCGTCCGCGTCGGACAGCTCGTCCAGCCATGTCCGCTCGGGCTCGGGCTCCGGCTCGGGCTCGGGCTCCGGCTCGGGCTCGGGCTCGGGCGCAGCGTCTGGCCCCTGCTCATCGGCGACCGCCTTCGCCTTCGGCTGTGGCTTGCGGGCGCGCTCGGGACGGTCCCTGGCCGCGGCCAGCCGCCCGGCGAGCGGCGACTCGTCGCTCCCCTGCCCCCGGCGGTCGGCCGCGGCGGTCTTCGCGTCGTCGAGCGTGTCGAACGGGCCGATCGTCCGCGCGAGCCCCAGCTCGTCGAGTGACTCGCCGTCGGTGACGAACCACCGGCCGGCGCCGCCCGACTCGATCGTGAACCGCTCGTCGGCAGAGACGTAGGACCCCGACTCGCGCCGCCACGGCTTCGGCGGGGCCGGTTCCCTGGGCGAGCGACCCGTCGCCACGGTCAGCCCCGCACCGCGGCGAGGATCGCCGCCGCATCGTCCCGCGTCGCGAACGACGACTGGGTCCCCGCGCGGGTCACGCTGTCCGCCGCGAACGCGCACCCGAGCCGCGCCGCGTCGAGCGCGCTCCACCCGCCCGCGAGCCCCACCGCGAACCCGCCGACGAACGCGTCGCCCGCCCCGGTGGTGTCCATCGGCCGCACCGGCGGCGCGGCAACCCGGGCGACCGAACCGTCCAGGGGCAGCACGGCCGCCCCGCGTGCCCCGAGCGTCACCACGAGCGAGACCCGGTGGGCCGCCCCGAACGCCCGGAGGCGCTCGTCCTCGAGGGCCTCGTCACCGTCCAGCGTCCCGCCGCCGATCAGCGCGAACTCGTGCTCGTTCGGGACGAGCCAGTCGGTGGCCGAGAGGATCGCCTCGTCGATCGGCGCGGCGGGCGCCGGGTTGAGGACGGTGGTGACGCCGGCCGCGCGGGCCGCCGCGAACACGGCCGCGGTCGTGGCCTGCGGCGTCTCGAACTGGGCGACCACGACGCCCGGGCGGGTCGCCTCGAACGCCTCCAGCGCCAGGGCCGGGCTCGTCTCGTCGTTCGCGGCCGGCACGCAGATGATCCGGTTGCGCCCCGCGGCATCCACCCAGATCGGCGCGACGCCGGACGATCCCGGCACCCGCCGCACGAACGTCGCGTCCACGCCCTGTGCCGCGAAGTTGTCCAACGTCTGCGCGCCGTACGCGTCCTCGCCGACGCAGTTGACCATCACGACGTGCGCCCCCAGCCGTGCGGCCGCCACCGCCTGGTTCGCGCCCTTGCCGCCGAACCCCATGGCGAACCGCTTGCCGACGATCGTCTGGCCGTCCTCCGGCAGGACGTCGGCGTAGGCGATGAGGTCGATCATCGTGCTCCCGACGACGAGGATGCTGGCTTCCGGCACGTTCCACCTCGCTGCTCGCGGCGATCCCCCGAGGCCCCTCGCGGCCCCGTCCGGCACCGCGGCGGATCCGGGCGGAAACGATACCGCCCGCTCCCGTATCTTGGTGCCACGCGGTCACGACCGCGTCCGGACACGCGGCTGTTACCGCGGCCCTGGGAGCACAAGAGGATGGGCATCAACTTCTTCGAGCAGAGCCCCGTGCTGCAGTCGCTGCAGCCCGTCATCGACGGCTCGCGCAACGTCCGCACGAACACCGACGCGATCGAGCGCGTCGCCTCGTGGATGGCCTACGAGGAGTTCGGGATCCCCGGCGGGCTGCTGCAGTTCGACATGGGGCACGACGTCGACGTCCTGGCCGACATGATCATGCTCGCGAACTCGCTCAACTTCGCCTACACCGACTTCGACACCTCGGTGAAGTTCGAGGTCGAGTACCAGGGGCGCCGGTTCGTGGATGCGGACGGGATGGCGGCGTCGTTCGACAAGGCATGGCGGGCCGGCGTGCCGATCCTTACCGGCGAGTGGATGGCCAACCTCACCCGCCCGGAGCTCGCCCGCATCTTCGCCGGCAACATCGAGATGCCGATGCTCGACGAGCGGGTGGCAGTCCTCAACGCGATGGGCGAAGTCCTGGTGGAGCGCTTCGACGGCCGCTTCTCGAACTGGGTCAGGAGCTGCGACCGCGCGATTTTCGCGAACGGCAACGGGCTCCTGGAGCGGATGCGCGTCGACTTCCCGCGGTTCAACGACGTCACGATGTACGACGGCCACGAGGTCCAGTTCTTCAAGCTCGGCCAGCTGGCGCTGTGGGGGCTCCACGCGATGTACGTGCACCTGGGCCAGCCCGGGTTGCGCGACCTGCACCGGATGTCCGCGTTCGCGGACTACATCGTCCCGGTCGCCCTGCGGGTGATGGGGGTCATGGAGTACTCGGAGGACCTGGACGGGCGGATCAACCGCGGCGTCGAGATCCCGCGCGATTCGCTGGACGAAGTCGAGATCCGCGCCCACGCCCTGTACGGCACGGCGCTGCTCACCGAGGCCTGCAACCGACGCCGGCCCGAGGATCTCCAGCTCGTGATCCCGCAGATCGACTACCGGCTGTGGAGCCGGTACCACGTGACGCACTGGCCGCACCACCTGACCCGCACGATCATGTATTGACGGGGCGCGCCACCCGATCCGCGTGACTGGCTCCCATGGGCGCTTCGGCGCCCTCCTCGCCCGCCCGGGCGGACGGCCCCAGGCCATCTTCGGCCTGCTCGGCCGCGCCCCGGGCTCGATGCTGTCCGTCGGCTTCGTCGCGGCCGCGGCCGGCGCCGGCGGCGCCTCCGGGTACGCGCTCGGCGGGCTCGCGGCCGGCGCCTACGCGCTCGCCAACGCCCTCGGTGGTCCCATGGTCGGCCGACTGGCCGACCGCCTGGGCCAGCGCGAAGTCGGCCGGCCGCTCGCGCTCGTCTCGGCGGGCGCGGCGATCATCTCGGTCGTCTCGCTGCTGCTCGTCGGCCCGACGCTGCTCATCGTCCTGCTGGCCGCCGTCGCCGGCGCCACCCAGCCCAACATCTCGGCCTTCTCCCGCGTGCGCTGGGCGGCGATGCTCGACCACGACGAGGCGACGTCGGCCCAGGCGCTCGAGTCGATCATCGACGAGACGACGTTCCTCCTCGGGCCGCCGATCGTCGCCCTGCTCGCCGGTGTCTGGTTCGACGGCCTGCCGATCGTCATGGCGTCCGCGTTCCTCGTCATCGGGGCGTTCGGGGCCACGTCGCACCTCGGCCTGCCGATGGTCCGGCCGCACCCGGACGCGGGCCGCGGGTCTGCCTTCCGGCCGGAGTTCCCCGCGGGCCTCGGGCTGCTGTTCGCGGTCCTCGTCCTCGGGGCCGCGCTCGGCGCGGCGCAGGTGTTCGTGCTCGCGTACTGCCAGACGCTGGGGGCGGAGGGCGGCGCCGCGCTCGTGTACTTCGTCAACTCCGGAGCGTCGCTCATCGGCGCGGTCGTCGTGGGCGGCATGACCTGGCGTCGGCCGGCCCGCACGAGGTTCGCGATCTCGCTGTTCGTGTACGCCGTCGGCGTACTGCCGTCCGCGCTCGTGTCCGGGTACCTGCCGTTCGTCGTCGCGGCGGCGCTGTCGGGGATGGCGATCGCGCCCACGTTCGTCCAGGCGAACGCGATGGTCGCGGACGAGACGCCCGCGCGCGCACGGACGGCCGCGTTCGCGCTGCTCGCCTCGGCGACCGGGCTGGGGATCGCCGGGGGTGCCGCTACCGGCGGCTGGGCGACGAGCGAGTTCGGCGGTGACACCGCCCGGCTGCTGCTCGTGCCACTCGCGGGCGCGTGCGCGCTCGCGGCCATCCTCGTGGACGTGGCCCATCGCCGGAGCGCCGTCGCCGGGATGGACGACGGCGAGGGTTCGCCGCCGGACGCCGAGGCACCGCAGGTGCCCTCCCCCGCCCCGCCGCCGTTCGCGCCCCACCCGCACGAGCACGAGCCGGCGCCCGCCGACGCCATCGCGGACGTGAGCGCCGAGGAGCCGACTGCCGGCTGAGGCCCGTCAGGCCGAGTGGAGCGCCACCTCGAGGCGCTCGTAGCCCCGGAACTGGAACGTCGGCCGGCGGACCGCTCCGGGAAGGACGACAAGCTCTGGCTCGGTGGCCACGAGCTCGTTGAGCGTGGTCTCGAGCTCCATCCTCGCGAGCGGCGCCCCGATGCAGAAGTGGATCCCGCCACCGAAGGAGATGTGGCCGGTGTCCTCGCGGGTGATGTCGAACCGGTCGGGGTCCGGGAACTTGCGCGGGTCGCGGTTCGCCGCGCCCAGGACGAGCGCCACCCGCGAACCGCGCGCCAGCGGCACACCGGCGATCTCGACGTCCTCGTCCAGCACCCAGCGCTCGAACCACTGGAGCGGCGGGTCGAAGCGCAGGATCTCCTCGATCGCCGCCTTCACGGCCACCTCGCCGGACCGCAGCAGCTGCCATTGGTCGGGGTTCGCCGCGAGCGCAGCGACGCCGTTGGCGGTCGCGTTGACGGTCGCCTCGTGGCCGGCCATGAGCAGCACCATCGCCGTGGACACGACCTGGTCGTCGGTGAGCCGCTCGCCGTCCACCGTCGCGTCGATGAGCGCGGCCATGAGGTCGTCGCCCGGGTGCGCGCGGCGATGCGCCACGACGTCAAGCAGGTAGCGCCGGAAGTCGCCGGCGGCCCGGTTCGAGCGCGCCTGCTGTTCGTCGGACGGGCCCGGCTCGTACATCGAGACGGTGTCGTCGGAGAGCCGCTTGATGGTCTCGCGGTCGTCGGGCGAGACCCCGATGAGGTCGCAGATGATGCCCAGCGAGAACGCCTGCGCATAGTCGCCCACGAGGTCGATCCGCCCGGCCTCGCGGCCCGGCGCGAGCAGCCCGCGCGCCCGCGCCTCGATCGACGACCGCAGGGCCTCGACCGCGCGCGGCGTGAACGCCTCGAGCACCAGGCGACGGAGCCGGCTGTGGACCGGCGGCTCGAGGTTCAGCAGCTCCCAGCGCTCGAACGCCTGGAAGTCCGTCCAGCGGGGGTCGCGCCACGTGGGGATGTTCGGCGCGAGCTGGAGCTCCTCGGGCGTGAACCGGTGGAGGAACGTGGAACCCAGGCGCCGGTCGCGGAAGGCCGCGTGGACGTCCGCGAACCGGGTGAGGTAGGCGAGGCGATCACCCGGCTGGCGGAACACGGCCGCCTGCTCGCGCGCCGCCGCGTACGACGGGTACGGGTCGGCGGCGAACGCCGGGCTGAGGGCGTCGATGACGAGGCCACTGTCGCTCACGGCGCGATCATGCCGTCTCGGCGTCCCGCGCGATGAGCACCCGGAGGGCCTCCACGGCCGTATCGAGCAACGGCTCCAGCGTGAACCGCCCGGCGGATGCGGCCGCCTCCTCGGGCGTCATGTCCGGCGCCCCGAAGCAGACCATGACGCCACCGGCCCGGACCCGGAGGATGGACGCGACGATGAAGATCGCCGCGGCCTCCATCTCGGACGAGATCGCCCCGCCGGCGATGTACGCGTTCCACTGCTCGCGGAGCTGCGGCGCGACGGGCTGGCGGTCCGGCTCGAGCTCCGCGTAGAACGAGTCCTTGGACTGCGAGACGCCGACCCGCGCGAGCGCGCCGGTCCGCCGGGCCGCCTCGCGCAGCGCCAGCACGACGTCGAGGTCGGCCAGCGCGGGGAACTCGATCGGCAGGTAGTGGGTGCTCGTCCCCTCGTCGCGGATGGCCGCCGACACGATGGCGAGCTCGCCGGTCTGCATCCCGGGCTGCATGCCGCCCGACGTGCCGACCCGGATGAACGTGTCGGCGCCGGCCTTCACGAGCTCCTCGACCGCGATCGCGGCACTGGGGCACCCGATCCCCGTGGACGTCACCGAGACCGGCACGCCGTCCAGCGCCCCGGTCCAGGTCTCGTACTCGCGGTTCTTCGCGACGAGGCGCGCGTCGTCGAAGCGCGACGCGATCAGCGCGCATCGCCCCGGGTCGCCCGGCAGCAGGACGTATCGCCCGACCTCGCCGGGCCGGAGCCCGATGTGATGGAGCGGCTCCCCGTGGGTGCCGGGGGCCGAGTCGGCCTGACCCGTCACGCGACGACGGGCGTCAGCGGACGACCGGCCTCCCGGTCCGCCGCGATGAGGCGCCGGACGCCCGCGATCGCCACGTCGATGACCCGCTCGACATCGGCGGCGGCGATCTCCTCGGGCGTCGGCACCGTGTGGTCGAGGTTCTGGAAGATGAGCATCACGCCGCCGGCGCGGACGCGCAACGTCGATGCCACGATGAACAGCGTGGCCGCCTCCATCTCGGAGCAGATCGCGCCGCCGGCCATCCACGCGTCCCAGCGCCGGTTGAGCTCCGGCCCGACGGGCATCCGGTTCGGCTCGTGCTGGCCGTAGAACGAGTCCTTGGACTGCGCCACACCGAGGTGGAACGGGATGCCGGCGTCGCGCGCGCCCTGGCGCAGGGCGACCGTCACGTCGATATCGGCGACGGCGGGGTACTCGATCGGCAGGTAGTGGCGGCTCGTGCCCTCGTCCCGGATGCCGCCGGTGATGACGCCCACGTCGCCCGTCCGGATGTGGCGCTGCATCGCGCCCGACGTCCCGACCCGGATGAACGTCTCGGCGCCGGCGCCCACGAGCTCCTCGACGGCGATCGCCGTCGATGGACAGCCGATCCCCGTCGACGTGCACGAGACGGGGACGCCGTCGAGCTCGCCGGTCCACGTGACGTACTCGCGGTGGCTGGCGACGAAGCGGGGGTTGTCGAAGCGGCTGGCGATCCTCTCCACCCGGCCGGGATCCCCGGGGAGGAGCACGTACCGGCCGACGTCGCCCGGCCGGATCGCGATGTGGTGGAGGCGGCCGTCAGGCTCGAAGACCGGCATCGTGCTCCTCGGATGGCGGGGTGATGGTGGGACGGGCGCGGGGTCAGGACCGTGCGAGGGTGACGACCGCGACGACGATGACGCCGATGAACATGATCGCGGCTGCCGCGAACAGGAGGACCGTGAGCCACACCGGCAGGACGATCACCGGCGTCTGGCCCGCGCTCCAGAACAGGAGCCCGACCGCCGTCCCCACCACCCCGACCACGATCCCGGCGACGGCGACGACCTTGTCGACGGGCCCGAACGTGATCTGGCGGTACGAGGTCTTGGCCCCGGTCGACCCGAACGCCCTCGACTCGAGGCTGATCGAGAGCTGCTGGACGCGCTCGAAGGCGCCTGCGAACACGGGCACGAACGATGGGAGCAACGACCCGAAGCCCGTGCTCTTCATGCCCCGCGACCGCTGCGCAGACAGCACGACCTGGACCTCGCGCTGGAGGACCGGGATGAGCTGGAGCGTCATCGCGAGCATGAAGTTGAGGACGTACGGGACGTGGATGCGCGCGAGCGCGCTGAACAGGTCCGACGGGTGGGTCGTCATCAGGACGGCGATGGCCACGACCTCCATCGCGAGCACGCGCGACATCAGCGACAGGCCGTGGCTGATGCCCTCCTGGTAGATCGTGAGCGGTCCGAGCTGGACGGCGGGCGTGCAGTTGTTGGAGCAGATCGCGGGGGCGATCGCCTGGATCACGAGCATCGAGGCGGTGACCGGGGCGAACACGAGCAGCACGCGGCCCATCTGCGGGAGGATCCCGGCCGTCGCCCCGGCGATGAGGCCGAGGATCGCGATGGTGAACAGGGGCCACGGGTTGTAGGACGCGAACGCGAAGGCCATGATCGCGATGACCCAGGTGAGCTTCGCGAGCGGGCTGAGCCTGTGCAGCCACGACGTCCCGTGGACGTGCGTGATGGAGACGTTCATCGTCTGCATGGCTACGCTCCGGCTTCCGGGTTGGCGCCCCGCAGGTCCGACACCAGCTCCGGCACCGACAGCGCGGCCGGCCGGCCGGCGCGCGACGGGATGCGCAGCGAGAGCTGCGTGATCTGGGGCGGCGTGAGGTGGGTGCGCTGCATGGCCTCGCGGTCCGAGAACACCTCGCGCGGCGTGCCGTCGGCGATGAGCTGCGCGTTCCACATCAGGAGCAGGCGCTCCGCGACGTCGGCGAGCAGCGGCATGTCATGCGAGACGCACACGACGGTGTCGCCGCGCTCGCCCAGCCGCTTGATGAGGCGGTTGATGACGACGGTCGTGCGGTGATCCTGGCCGGTCGTGGGCTCGTCGA
The DNA here is from genome assembly GCA_025935655.1 of Chloroflexota bacterium. Classification (GTDB taxonomy): domain Bacteria; phylum Chloroflexota; class Limnocylindria; order Limnocylindrales; family CSP1-4; genus CAIXZV01. Next base: position 8,360 of record JAICUV010000102.1, read on the forward strand.
GGATGAACACCCTCGGGCGCATCGTGAAGATGGAGGCGATCCCGACGAGCTTGCGCAACGGGAAGCTGATCCGGTACGGGTGGAGCGGCAGCGACTCCTCGAGCCCGAAGAACTCGACCGCCTCGGCCACCCGCTCCGGGATCTCCTCCTCGGGCACGCCGAGGTTGCGGGGCCCGAACTTGAGCTCCTCCTCGACGGTCGTCGCGAACAGCTGGTGGTTGGGGTTCTGGAATACGTAGCCCACGTGCGCCGCCATCTTCTGGACCGGCCAGTCGGCGGTGTTCATGCCGTTCACGACAACCGAGCCGGAGGTGGGCTTGAGCAGCCCGTTGAGCAACTTCGTGAGCGTCGTCTTGCCGGACCCGTTCTGGCCCGCGATCCCCACGATCTGCCCCGCCGGCACGTCCAGGGTGAGGCCGTCGAGCGCGACGACGCGCCCGCGCGGGTAGACGTAGCGCGCCTCCCGCACGGCGATCATCGGTCCATCGGTGACGTGCTGCGGGTGGCCGATCGCGGGCGCCGTGGTCGTCATGCGCGGGCCTCCAGCCAGGCGAGCGTCCCGTCCGTCGTGACCGGCAGGCCCGTCGCACCGGGTCCGGCGAGCGCGCTCGCGAACTCGGTGACCTGCGGCACGCGCAGCCCCAGCTCCGTCATGCGCGCACCCTGGGCGAACACCTCGGCGGGCGTGCCCTGGAGCACGAGCCGGCCCTCGTGCAGGACGAGGATCCGGTCCGCGTACTGCGCGAGGACCTCCACCTCGTGCTCCGCGACGATGACGGTGAGCCCCTCCTCCTTGTTGAGCTTGAGGGCGATCTCGAAGACCTCCTCCTTCCCCAGCGGATCGAGGTTGGAGGTCGGCTCGTCCATGAACAGGATCGTCGGCTTCATGACGAGCGTGGCGGCAATCGCCAGGCGCTGCTGCTGGCCACCCGACAACGCCATCGGGCTGCGCTCGTCGAACCCGGTGAGACCTACGAGCTCCAGTGCTGCGGCGATCCGCGGGACCATCTCCGCGTATGGCACGCCGATGTTCTCGAGCCCCAGCGCCACCTCCTCGGCGGCCGTGATCTGGCTCATCTGGAACTCGGGGTTGTCGAACACCATGCCGACGGTGCGCGCCATCTCCCGGACGGGCAGCGTCGTCGGGTCGAGGCCGGCGATGGACACCGTCCCCGCCTGCTCGCCCATGAGCATGTGCGGGATGATCCCGTTGAGGCACAGCCCCAGCGTCGTCTTGCCCGCGCCGTTGAGGCCGATGATCCCGACGTACTCGCCCTGGGCGATGTCGACGTTGATGTCCGTGAGCGCCGGCCTGGTGGTCGCGGCGTAGGTCCAGCCGAGATTCCGGATGCTGATGAACGCGCTGTCGTCCGGCACTTGGCCCTCGTATCGTGGGTCCCCCCCGGTGGGTACGAGTGCCCCCGCCGGTCCCGGACGGGATCGGCGGGGGCAGCGGTCGCGGAGTCGAGGCGTTCAGTCCTTGATGATGAACGACATCACGCCGGCGATGATCACGAACACGCCCATGATGACCATCATCCCGGCGAGCGTCGGGGCGGCCCCGAGCTCGGACTGTGCCGCGGGGAGCGAGTCCACCACGGCGGGGAGGGCGATCAGCAGGACGCCGAGGCCGATGATGCCGGCGCCGAGGCCGGCACGCGGGCCGACCGTCCGCTCTTCGGTGTTGGGGTTCTCGGACATGGGTGGGAGTCCTCCTCAGCTCGTGGTCAGGCCGTCGGCGCGGGCGCGAGGATCAACAGGTAGACGAGGACCAGACCGACGCCGATCACGATGCCGACGACCGCGGAGAGCACCGCCTTCATCGGGGTCTGCGCGGGCAGCCTGAGCCCGGCGGTCAGGTTCGCGGGGAGGGCGGCGATGATCGCGAGGCCGATGTAGCCGGCGATGATCTTGTCCGCGAGCGAGACGATGACGTTCGACGCGAAGACCGACGTCACGAGGTTCTGGCCGGCCTGCGCGAACGCGGCCGTCAGCGCGTCGGACGAATGGCCGGTGGCCCCGCCGAACACGAAGATGACGATCGGGGCGGCCGCGGCGGAGACCGCGAGGGCGACCAGGATGTTGAGCAGGAAGTACGTGACCTGGTTCCTGCCCATGCCCCACGACCTGACGCCGTAGCCCCAGACCAGCGCCCCCGCGACGTTCGCGAGCGCGAATGGGATCCCGATGGGTCCCGTGAAGAACGAGCCGCCGACATTGGTGATGACGCCCACGAGTGCGCCCCACCACGGGCCCAGCACGATCGCCGCCACGCAGGTGCCGATCATGTCCAGGAAGATCGGTAGGTGCAGCGCGTTGTTGATGTACCCGCCGACGATGTTGAGCGCCGCCGCCGCCGG
>JAICUV010000236.1 GCA_025935655.1 Chloroflexota bacterium
TACCCGGCCTCGCGCCGCTGGCCGACGCCCGTGTCCCGCCGGCCGCCGAGCAGCCCGATCCGGCGATGCCCGAGGGCGGCCAGGTGCTCGACCGCGAGGCGGCTGCCGGCGGCGTCATCCATCGTCACCGACCCGTCCACGGTGGCGCTGCGGCTGTTGACCGGCACGAACGGCAGGCCCTGGCCGGCGATCTGGTCCACGAGCTCGTCGTGGAGGAGGGCGAACGCGAGCAGCATCCCGTCCACGCGTCGCTCCAGGACGAGCCGCCCGAGCTGCTCGGGGTCCAGCGTCGGCCCGTGCGCGTCCGCGACGACGACGAGGTAGTCGCGCGCGGCCGCGGCCGCCTCGACGCCCCGCAGCATCTCGATCCACATGATGTTCTGCGGGTCGGGCAGGAAGACGGCGAGCGTGCCGCTCCGACGCGTCCGGAGGCCGCGCGCGGCGCCGTTCGGGCGGTACGACAGCGCGGCCGCCGCGGCCTCGACGCGCGCGCGGGTCTCGGGTCGCACCACGAGCGTCGGGTCGGCGCGCAGGACGCGCGCGGCCGTCGCGACGCTCACCCCGGCCCGGGCAGCCACGTCCTTCAGCGTTGCCATCGTCCGAATGATCGACCCCTTGACACGGCCCGTCGGACCGCTATCGTTTCCAGCGCGGTGTATCGATGTACCGCATCGTACCGACTTCGTCGCGCTCCGGTGTCGAGGCGTCCCCGACCGTGCCCCCTGCGGAAACCGCACCCGCTCCCGAGCCGTCTGCCGCGCCGACCGTCCATGCCGGGCGGCGTCGGCGGTCGCTCCCCGACGAGACGGGCGTCATCGTCGCCCTCGTCGTCCTGGTCGTGATCGTCGGCCTCCTGCGACCGACGTTCCTCCAGCCGGCGACCCTGTTCCAGCAGCTCTCGGGCGCCGCGATCATCGGCATCCTCGCGCTGGGCATGGTGTTCGTCGTGGTCATCCGCGACATCGACCTGTCCGTCGGCTGGATGTTCAACTTCGCGGCCGTCATCGCGGCCACATCGATGGTCGCGGGCCTGGACCCGTTCCTCGGCGCGCTCGTGGGCGTCGCCTTCGGCGGGCTGCTGGGCCTGATCAACGGCGTGCTCGCCGTCCGGCTCCGGATCCCCGTGATCATCGTCACCCTGGGCACGTTCTCGGCGTTCCGGGGGCTCTCGCTCGTGGTCAACGAGTCGCGGGCGGTGGTGCCCCCCCAGAAGGACCACCTGTTCTTCGAGCTCATGCAGGTCAAGGTCTTCGGGCTGATTCCGATGATCGCGATCATCTTCGTCGTCCTCGCGGTCCTGCTGCACATCCTGCTGCAGCGCACGCGCTTCGGGTACCGGGTCCAGGCCATGGGCTCCAACCCCGACGCGGCCCGCCTCGCCGGCATCCCCATCGATCGCACGCGGATCCAGGTCCTCGTCCTGATGGGCCTCGTCGCCGGGCTCGCCGGGTCGCTGTTCCTCGGCTTCCGGCAGGCCATCGATCCCGTGACGGGCGGCGACTACCTGCTGCCCGTCGTCGCCGCCGTGATCATCGGCGGCACGCCGCTCTCCGGCGGCCGGGGCACCATCCTCGGCGCCGTCATCGGCGCCCTGATCATCCAGGTCATCACGACGGGGATCCTGTTCCTCGGCGTCGATGTCAAGTGGAGCACCTTCGTCACCGGCGCCGTGATCATCGTCGCGGTCGCCGTGGACCAGCTCGTCCGGCGGCAGCGCGAGCGACGCCAGCGGACGATCACCGACGCCCTGTGAGGCCACGGCGGCCGGGGACCGGAGGCCCGGCCACCGCGGGAGCCGGCGGGAGGTACCCGCGGGCTCGCCATCACCACCCATCGAGGAGGAGCTTGAACCGGTGAATCGACGACGCTGGCTGGCGCTGCCGGCCGTGTTCGCCCTGGTGGTCGCCGCCTGCGGCGGCTCCACGGCGACGACCGCCCCGACCACGGCTCCGGAGAGCCAGGCCGCCGCCACCGAGGCGCCCGCCTCGGCCTCGGCGACGACCGATCCGAATGCCACGCCGATCAAGCTGGGCTTCGTCACCCACGTGATCGGCAACCCGTTCATCCAGCAGATCATCGACGGCGCCAACGCCGCGGCCAAGGACCTCAACGTCGACCTCCAGGTCACGGGTCCGGAGGGCGGCGACGCCGACGCGCAGCTCAAGGCCGTCCAGAGCCTCGTCGCCGCCGGCGCGCAGGGCATCGCGACGTCCGTGCCCGGCGAGTCGATGGCCTCGGGCCTGAACGACATCATCGATTCGGGCGTCCCGATCGTCCAGTTCAACCTGCTCGTGACCAGCGTCAAGGCGCCCTACGTCGGCGAGCGCTCGGTCGAGTCCGGGCGGATCCTGGGCGCCAAGGTGCTCGAGAAGCTCGGCGGCGAGAGCGCCACGGGCAAGGTGATCATCGGCAACTGCTTCCCCGGGTTCCCGGTGCTCGAGAACCGCGCCAGGGGCGTGCAGGAGTCGCTGGGCAAGGCCGCCGGCATCCAGATCCTCGGCCCCTTCGACGTGAAGGTCGCCGCGAACGAGAACTACGCCGCGTGGGAGGCCCTGCTCAGCGCCAACCCGGACGCCAAGGCCCTCGTCGGCCTGTGCGCCCCGGACATCGCGAGCCTGGGCAAGCTCCAGGCCGCCAACGCCGACAAGCCGTTCGTCTCGGGCGGCTACGACCTCACGGCCGAGAACCTCGCCGAGATCAAGGCCGGCACGGCGTACGTCAGCCTCGGGCAGACCCCGTTCATGCAGGGCTACCTGCCCGTGAAGATGCTCGCCGACAAGGTCCGCGGCCTCGTGGACACCGACCTGTCCAAGGGCGGGTTCCTGGACGCGGGCACGGAGATCGTGACCGCGGACAGCGTCACCGAGCCGTACAACCTTCCCCCGCTCACGTTCGCCCAGCTCGAGGAGCTCGCCGCGTCGCCCGAGAAGACGCGCGAGTACTACCAGCCGCTGGTCGACAACCAGATCGCCAACTGGACGACGCTGGTCGAGCCCATCGAGAACGAGTCCAAGTAGCCCGTGGACCGGGAGTGATCGAAGGCGCGCCGTGACCGCGAACCACCGCGCCGAGCCGGATGCCGGGGATGGGCCTCGCCCGTCCCCGGCTTCGGCGCCCGTCATCGAGGCCGCCGGGCTGCGCAAGCAGTACGGCGGCATCGTCGCGCTCGACGGGATCGACCTCACCGTCCAGCCGGGCACCGTCCATGCCATCGTCGGCGAGAACGGCGCCGGCAAGTCCACGCTGATGAAGATCCTCGCCGGCGCCGTGCGGCCCGACGAGGGCGAGGTCCGCGTCCGCGGCACCGCGGTCGACCTCACGACGCCGATGGTGGCCCGCCGCCATGGCATCGGCATCGTCTACCAGGAGCTGAGCCTCTTCCCGGAGCGCTCGATCCTGGCCAACCTGTTCGTGGACCAGGAGCCGACCCGGCTCGGGATCGTGGACACCGCGGCCATGACCGCGCGGGCGGCGCCCGTCCTGTCGCGGATGGGCCTGGACCTCGACCCGGCGACGCCGGTGCGGCTGCTGGGGATCGGCGAGCGCCAGCTCGTGGAGCTGAGCCGGCTCCTGATCGAGCGCCCCGAGGTGCTCATCCTCGACGAGCCCAACTCCGCGCTCAACGAGCACGAGACCCGCCGCCTGTTCACGATCCTGCGGGAGCTGTCCGCCGCGGGGGTCACGATCCTCTACGTCTCCCACCGGCTCGAGGAGGTGTTCGCGATCGCGGACCGGATCACCGTCGTCCGCAGCGGGCGCACCGTGTTCGAGCGGGCGCGTGCCGAGACCTCCATCGCGGAGGTCGTCCGGCACATGATCGGCACCTCGCAGGAGCACCTGTTCCCGCCCCGCGCGAGCGAGACGGGCGCGGCCGCCCCGGGCGGTGCGGGGCTCCAGGTCGCCGGGCTCACCGTGGAGGGCGAGCTCGAGGACGTCACGTTCACCGCGCGCCCGGGCGAGATCGTGGGCCTCGCGGGCCTCGAGGGCGCGGGCGTTGCGACGCTCCTGGGCGTCCTGTTCGGGACCCGCCGGGCGGACCGCGGGAGCGTCGTCTTCCCCGACGGGCGGCCCGCTCCCCGCTCGCCCACCGATGCCGCCCGCCGCGGCGTGGGCCTGGTCCCGGCGGACCGGCGCCATCTCGGCCTGATGCTCGAGGCGTCGATCGCCCGCAACATCGCGCACGTCGCCGTCGGCGCCCTCAAGGCGCGCTCGCCGTGGCTCCGGCGCAGCGACCTCCTGGGCCCGGCGCTGCGCCAGATCGCCAGCCTGCAGGTCCGCGCGGATGGCCCCGGGATGCCCGTGGGGCAGCTGTCGGGCGGCAACCAGCAGAAGATCGTCGTCGGCAAGTGGCTGGAGATCGCCCCCGGCGTCATGCTCCTCGACGACCCGACACGCGGCGTCGACGTCGGCGCGAAGCGGGAGATCTACGTGCTCGTCCGGCGGCTCGCTGCCGAGGGCCGGATCGTGCTGTTCCGGTCCACCGAGCTCCCCGAGCTCGCCGGCCTCGCGGACCGCGTCCTCGTCTTCTACCGTGGCCGGCTCACCGGCGAGGCCGCGGCCGCCGGCCTCGACGAGCACGCGCTCCTCCACGCGATCAACACGGGCGAGCTCCGCGGGACCGTCACCGCGGGGTCCACGACCAGCGGCTGACGGTCAGGCACGAAGGAGGACCCGATGATCCGACGCGCGTTCACGATGCGTCTCAAGCCCGGCGGGCTGGCGGAGTACAAGCGCAACCACGACAACATCTGGCCCGAGCTCGTGGCCCAGATCGAGAAGGACGGCATCGCCCAGATCACGATCTTCGCGCGCGACCCGGTCCTGTTCCTCTATTCCGAGATCCGCGACGAGGAGGCATGGGACCGGCTCTGGCACTCCGAGATCCACGACCGCTGGAACGAGGTGATGAACCCGCTGATGGAGTTCAACGAGGACGGCATCGTCGACTCCAGCGAGGTCACCGAGGTGTTCCACCTCGAGACCGGCGCACGGGACGCCTGAGATGGCCGACCAGGCGGGACGGATCGCAGTCGTCACCGGTGGCGGCCGCGGGCTCGGCCGAGGCGCCGCGCTGGGCCTCGCCGGTGCGGGCGCGACGGTCGTCGCCGTGGCGCGCTCGGCGGGCCAGCTGGACGAGACCGCGAGGCTCGCCCGGGAGACGGGCGGGCGGGTCATCCCGATGACGGCCGACGTCGCCGACGTTGACGCGGTCATGGCGCTCGGCGACCGGGTGCGCGCCGAGGTCGGCACGCCGACGCTCCTCGTCAACGCCGCGGGGGTGTTCGGGCCGATCGCGCTCATCCACGAGACCGACCCCCACGACTGGGTGCGCACCGTGCAGATCGACGCGGTCGCCGCCTACCTGACGATCCGGGCGTTCCTCGGGGGCATGCTCGA
>JAICUV010000057.1 GCA_025935655.1 Chloroflexota bacterium
GCCGCGGACGAGAGCTCCGCCGCGGACGGAAGGCTCCGCCGCATGCGCGGGTTCGATGACATGCACCACCGCGCGATAGGCTGTCGGTATCGCACTGGAGATCTCGATGGCCGCTCCCGCACCCGCACCGGTCGCCGCACAGCCCCTGTCCGCGGACGAGGTCCGCCTCCTCGACGCCTACTGGCGTGCCGCGAACTACCTCTCCGTGGGGCAGATTTACCTGCTCGACAACCCCATGCTTCGCGGCCCGCTGGAGCCACAGCACGTCAAGCCGCGCCTCCTCGGGCACTGGGGCACGACCCCGGGCCTGAACATGATCTACGTCCACATGAACCGGGTCATCAAGGCGCGCGACCTCGACGCGATCTACATCATCGGGCCCGGACACGGCGGCCCGGCGATCGTCGCCAACGCGTACCTCGAGGGGACGTACAGCGAGGTCTACCCGTCGATCACCCGCGACGAGGAGGGGATGCGGAGGCTGTTCCGGCAGTTCTCGTTCCCCGGCGGGATCCCGAGCCACGTTGCGCCGGAGACCCCCGGCTCGATCCACGAGGGCGGCGAGCTGGGCTATGCGCTCTCGCACGCGTACGGTGCGGCCTTCGACAACCCTGACCTGCTCGTGTGTGCGGTCGTCGGGGACGGCGAGGCGGAGACCGGCCCGCTCGCCACGAGCTGGCACTCCAACAAGTTCCTCAACCCGGCGCGAGATGGCGCGGTCCTGCCGATCCTCCACCTGAACGGCTACAAGATCGCGAACCCCACGGTCCTCGCCCGCATCCCGCGCGAGGAGCTCACGGCCCTCATGGAGGGCTACGGCCACACGCCGTACTACGTGGAGGGCGACGATCCCGAGTCCGTCCACCAGCAGCTGGCGGCGACCCTGGACACGGTGGTGACCGAGATCCGCGAGATCCAGCGGCGCGCCCGCGAGGAGGGCGTCACCGAGCGGCCGCGGTGGCCGATGATCGTGTTCCAGACCCCGAAGGGCTGGACCGGCCCGAAGGAGATCGACGGGCACCAGGTGGAGGGCACCTGGCGCAGCCACCAGGTCCCGATGAGCGAGGTCCGGACGAACGCCGCCAACCGCGCGGTCCTCGAGGCCTGGATGCGCTCGTACCGCCCCGACGAGCTGTTCGACGAGCACGGCCGTCTCGTCCCGGAGCTCGCCTCGCTGCCGCCGGCGGGGACGCGTCGGATGAGCGCCAACCCGGTCGCCAACGGCGGCGAGCTCCTGCGCGAGCTGGTGCTGCCCGACTTCCGGGACTACGCGGTCGACGTCCCGTCCCCCGGCGCGACGACGTCCGAGGCGACGCGCGTCCTCGGCACCTACGTCCGCGACGTCATGGCGAAGAACACGGACAACTTCCGGATGTTCGGGCCCGACGAGACGACGTCGAACCGGCTCGGGGCCGTGCTCGAGGTCACCGAGCGCACCTGGATGGCCGAGATCATCCCGGGCGACGACCATCTCGCGCCCGACGGAAGAGTGATGGAGGTGCTCTCGGAGCACCAGTGCCAGGGCTGGCTGGAGGGCTACCTGCTCACCGGCCGGCACGGGATCTTCAACTGCTACGAGGCGTTCATCCACATCGTCGACTCGATGTTCAACCAGCACGCGAAGTGGCTCAAGGTCACCGGGGACATGCCCTGGCGGCGTCCGATCGCGTCGCTCAACTACGTGCTCTCGAGCCTCGTCTGGCGCCAGGATCACAACGGCTTCAGCCACCAGGACCCTGGCTTCATCGACCACGTGGTGAACAAGAAGTCGGACGTCATCCGGGTCTACCTGCCCCCGGACGCGAACACGCTCCTGTCCGTGGGCGACCACTGCCTCCGCAGCCGCCAGTACGTCAACGTGATCGTGGCGGGCAAGCAGCCCAGCCCCAACTGGCTGACGATGGACGAGGCGATCCTCCACTGCACGCGCGGCATCGGGATCTGGGACTTCGCGAGCAACGACGACGGCGGTGAGCCAGACGTGGTCATGGCCTCGGCCGGCGACGTCCCGACGCTCGAGGCGCTCGCCGCGGTCGACCTGCTCCGCCAGTACCTGCCGGAGCTCAAGGTCCGCTTCGTCAACGTCGTGGACCTGATGCGGCTCCAGCCGACCTCGGAGCACCCGCACGGCCTCTCGGACACCGAGTTCGACTCGCTGTTCACCCGAGACAAGCCGATCGTGTTCGCGTACCACGGCTACCCGTGGCTCATCCACCGCCTGACCTACCGCCGGACGAACCACGCGAACCTGCACGTCCGCGGCTACAAGGAGGAGGGGACCACGACCACGCCGTTCGACATGGTCATGCTCAACGACCTCGACCGGTTCCACCTGGTCATCGACGTCATCGACCGCGTGCCGGGGCTCGCGTCGAAGGCGGGCCACGTGCGCCAGCTGATGGTCGACAGGCGGCTCCAGGCGCGTGCGTACACGCGGCTCGAGGGCGAGGACGCACCCGAGATCGCGAACTGGTCGTGGCCGAAGCGCGAGGCCTGATCCTCGTCGTCAACGCGGGATCGAGCAGCCTCAAGCTCCGGCTGCTCGACGCGTCTGACGCCGTCCTCGAGACGGCGGACCTGCCCGCGGTCCGGGGCGCCGAGGACGCCCGCCTCGTCGCGGAGGCGGTCGCCGACTGGTCGGCCGCACCGGACGCCGTGGGCCACCGGGTCGTGCACGGGGGGACCCGGTTCTCTGACCCGGTGGTGCTCGACGACGAGGTCATCGGCGAGATCGGGGCGCTCACGACGCTCGCCCCGCTCCACCAGCCCAAGGCGCTGGCCGCGATCGAGGCGGTGCGCGCCGTGCTGCCCGACGTGCCGCATGTCGCGTGCTTCGACACGGCCTTCCACGCGACCATGCCCGCGTCGGCATCGACGTACGCGATCCCGGCGCGCTGGCGCCGCGAGTGGGGCATCCGCCGCTACGGGTTCCACGGGCTCAACCACGCGTACGCCTCGCGGCGCGCGGCCGCGCTGTGCGCGCGCGAGGACCCGGCCGCGCTCGCAGGCTTCCGGGTCGTGACCTGTCACCTCGGCGCGGGCGCGTCGCTCGCGGCCGTGCTCGGCGGCCGGTCTGTGGACACGACCATGGGGTTCACGCCGCTCGAGGGCCTGGTGATGGCGACCCGTTCGGGATCCATCGACCCCGGGATCGCGACGTGGCTCGCCACCGAGCGGGGCCTCTCCCCGGCCGAGATCGGCGACGCGCTGGAGCACCGGTCGGGCCTGCTCGCCCTCGGCGGGAGCGAGGACATGCGCGAGATCCTCGCCGGTGCCGGAGCCGGCGCGCCGGCGCCGATGCTCGCGCTGGCCGTCTACATCCACCACCTGCGCGCGTCGATCGCGGCCATGACCGCGTCGCTCGGCGGGCTCGACGCGTTGGTGTTCACTGGCGGCATCGGGGAACGGTCGGCGCCCGTGCGCGGGATGACCGCGGATGGCCTCGGGTTCCTCGGCGTGGCGCTCGACATCGAGGCGAACGAGGCCGCGGGCGCGCATGCCGACACGGAGATCGGGACGCCGGGCGCCGGCGTGCGGACCTTCGTCATCCCCGCCCGCGAGGACCTGGAGATCACCCGCCAGGTCCGCGAGGCGCTCAGCCCGGGTTGACCTCGCGCGCGATGAGGACCGAGCACGGGGCGTGGAGCAGGACGTTCCGCGCGACCGAGCCGAGGAACAGGCGGGTGAGGCCCGTGTGGCCCCGCGTCCCCATCACGATCGTGCCGGTGCCGCGCTCCGCCGCGAACCGCACGAGCTCGGCGGCGGCCTCGCCCTCGAGAACGACCGGGACGGCGTCGAGCCCGGCCGCGTGGAGCCGCTGCGCCGCGGTCGCCGACTCGTAGGCGACCTCCTTGCGGGCGTCGTCCACGGAGCGGGCGTAGCTGGCCAGCACCTGGTCGTACAGGCCGGGCGTGAAGCCGGCGGCGACCGGGACGGCGTTCTCGGCGACGGTCAGGACATCGATGTGGCGGCCCTCGAAGATCGGCCAGCGCGTGAACACGGTCTCGGCGGTCCGGGCCGTCGAGGAGCCGTCGTCGGCGAACGCGACCGACCCGAGCGAGTTGGAGCGCGCGACGAGCACCGGGCACGGCGCGTGGTCGACGACCTCGGACGCCGTGGAGCCGAGCACCATCGTGGCGATGGCGCCATGCCCGCGTGAGCCCAGGACGACGAGATCCGCTGCGAAGGCGGTCGCCTCGTCCACGATCGACGAGCCCGGGCGTCCTCGCAGGAGGAAGCCCTCGACCTTGAGGTCCGTGCGGCGGAGCGTGATCTCGGCCCGCTCGATCGCCTCGCGATGGTGGCGGGCGTCCATCTGCTCCTCGGTCTCGAGGCCGTGGCCGTTGCTGGTGCCGACGGCAGCCCACGACATCGCGAGCACATCGGTGAACGGCTGCTGGACGGACACGACCCGCACGACGGACTCGGCGGGCAGGGGGAAGCTGGCAACGAGCTGGGTGGCGCGGTCACTGGAGACCGAGCCGTCGACGGCGAGCAGGATGCGCATCGGGAACCTCCGATCGACTCCATCGTCGATCCGCGAGGCCCCGAGAGGCACGGCCGAACGGCCCCACGTCCCGCCCGATCGGCCCGTTTCTACGCCCGCCGTTCAGCCATGCCGCCCACCCGCTCCACGAGCCGCTCGAGGAACGTCGCCGCATCCGCCTCGACCGCCAGGTCCACGTTCGGGGCGCGGCCCCACAGCCGCCGGAAGTCCGCGATGGTCTGGCCGTCGCCGAGGCCGCCCGAGGTGTCCACGTCCACGGCGACCGACTCCGTGCGCACGAGCGACGGGTCGAGCGCCACCGCGACCACGAGCGGGTCGTGGATGAACGCGCCGTAGAACCCGTCGTAGGCGGCGTGGAACTCGAAGTACCAGCGGAGCGTGTCCGCGACGAACCGGACGACCGGGTTGCTCGCGACGCTCCGCCGCTCCGGGTCGCCGGGCGCACGGCCGGGATCCAGGCTGTCGTCCGGCGTGGAGCCGGCCCGGCGTGCGAGGGCGACGACGTGGTCCGTGCCGATGCGGGCCCGCTCCGTCACGTCCAGTCCGAGCACCAGCGCCCTCGGCGTCGCCGGGTCGCGGTCCACCGACGCCTGCCAGGCGGCGAACGCGATCTTCGCGGCCTCCGGGTCGCAGTGGATGTTCCACTCCGTGACGGGAGACGTGTTGCCGGGCGCCCGGAAGGTCCCACCCATGCAGACCCAGCGACGCAGGAGGCGCGGCAGCTCGGGCTCCATGAGCACGGCGACCGCGAGGTTGGTGAGCGGTCCGAGCGTCACGAGCGTGAGCTCGCCGGGCCGCCGCCTGGCCTCGTCGACGATCAGCTGTGGCGCGAAGCGTCCGCTCCGCGGGCGCGTCGGCTCCGCGAGCTGCGCGTAGCCCATGCCGTGCGGGCCATGGGTCTCGGGCGTGACCTCGAGCGGCCGGAGGAGGGGGACGGGCCGGCCCGCGGCGACCTCGATGTCCGTGCGGCCCGCCAGCTCGAGCACCGCCCTGGTGTTGCGCTCCGTGTCGTCGACGTGGACGTTGCCCGAGAGCGCGGTCACCGCGACGAGCTCGGCCTCCGGGCTGCTCGCCGCGTACAGCAGCGCGAGCGCGTCGTCGATGCCGGTGTCGACGTCGAGGACGAGGGGGATCCGGTCTGTCGTGCTCACACGGCTGATCGTACGGGACGCGGTCAGCCGAGCGAGGCCATGACCGCGCGATCCGCGAGGCCCAGCGGCAGCGACCCGGTTCGCGCGATCGTGTCGTGGAAGTCGCGGATCGCCTCCACCGGCACGTCGGCCGGCGCGATGCCCGCGAACCCGCGGGCATCGAGGTAGCGGCGGCGGATCTCGAGGATCTCCAGGCAGCCGGTGAGGTACGACGACGCCTGCGTGGGCCACCAGCAGTAGCGGCCGACCTCGGCGATCGCGACGGGCTCCGGGAGCGCGGCCTTGTCGCGCATGAAGGCCACCGCCTCGTCGAAGGTCATCTCGCCCAGGTGGAGCGACGTGTCCACGATGATCCGCGCCGCGCGGAAGATGGTGGCCGAGAGGTGCTGCAGCTCGTGGAGCGGGTGCTCGAAGAACCCGCGCTCGCGCATCACGCGCTCCGTGTACAGCGCCCAGCCCTCGTTGAAGTAGGGCGTCCCGTAGACCTTGCGCACGCGCGAGGTGGGCGCCGACTTGCGCATCACGAGGTGCCAGTGGTGGCCGGGATACGCCTCGTGGACGGAGGTCGTGGGGATGGACCCGAAGGAGTTGTTCGACAGCCGGCCCTGGATCTCCTCTTCGGTGGCGCCGTCCGGCGCGAACGGGACGAAGAAGTGGCCCTTCAGCTTGTCCGAGAACGCGGGGGGCGCGATGTACGACGCGACGCCCAGGACCGGGCGCTGGAACACCGGCGACGGGACGACCGCGCACGTCTCCCCGTCCGGGAACGACACGAGGCCCGTGTCCACGAGGAACGCGCGCGCCTTCTCCGTCCACTCCGTGTACGCCTCGAGCATCGCCTGCTCGGTCGTGGGGTGGTCGGCGTCGTTCTCGCGCAGGACCGCCACGTAGTCCGGGTTCCCCGTCGCGTCCTTCGCGAGGTCCGTCATCTCGGCGTCGAGGCGGTCGAACTCGCGCTGGCCGCGCTCGCGCAGCTGGCGCGCGTCGTCCGGGAGGACCTCGCGCTCGCGCAGGATGCGCGTGTAGCCCTCCTCGCCCAGCTGCCACGAGCCCGATGCCCGGGGCAGGAACGCCTCGAGGTGGGCGACGAACCGCTCGAGCTCCGCGGCCGCTCGAGCGCCCGCGGCCTTCATCCGCTCGCGCGCCGGGTCGTCGGGGAGGTCCTGCCAGGCGAGGTCCCGCACGTAGCGCAGCGCCCCCATGGCGGCGTTCCGGCCCCGCTCCACGATCAGCGGGTGCGCGAGGTCCGCATCGAGGTTGGCGATGCCGGCGTCCACGAGCGGGCCGACGGCGTCCAGGCGCGCGGTGGCGGCCTCGGCGAGCTCGGCGTCCGGCCGCAGGCGGTGGAGGAACAGGGCGAACACGCCGCTGGTGACCGGACCCGAGTACGTGACCGGGTCACGCTTCCACGCCTCGAACGGCGCCATGATGAGCCGGCCACGCAGCACGGCGCGGGCCAGGTCGCGGTCGATCGCCTCGTCCGTGGTGAGACCCTCGTCGCCGATCGCATCGAGGCGGGCCAGGAACGCGGCCGCGGCGGCGTCGCGCGCCCGGAGCGCGTCGGCGGAGACGTCGTCGAGCCGGTCGTCGTACTCGGTCAGGCCGTAGCCGGTCGCGCTGACCGGGGAGGCGGCGAAGTCGCTGGCGAGCAGGTCGGACAGGGTGGCATCGAGCTGCGGGTTCGGCATGGGGTTCTCCGGGCGGGAGCGCGGTCAGGGTGCCTTGGGGTTGACCATCCGACAGCGGTCGCGGATGGGGCACAGGTCGTGCTCGGGGTTCTGCGCGTGGCACAGCGCGCGACCGTGGTGGATGAGCAGCACGTGGGCCGCGTACATCTCGTCGGGCTCCAGGATGCCGAGGAACAGGTCGTGCGCCTGGTCCGCGGTCACCTTCGGCGGAATCAGCCCGATCCGCTTGGAGACCCGCTCCACGTGGCGATCCACGGCCATGACGGGCATCCCGAAGCAGAAGGCGAGCACGATCGACGCCGTCTTCTTGCCGATCCCGTCGATCTGGGTGAGCCAGTCGCGCGCCTCCAGGGCGGGCATGTCGCCGAGGAACGCGAGGCTGTAGTCGCCGCGCTGCTCACGGATGTGGCGCAGGGTCGCCTGCAGCCGCGGCGCCTTCTGGGGCCCCAACCCGCCGGGCCGGATCACGTCGATGAGCTGGGGCAGTGGGGCGTTCTCGACGGCCGTCCAGTCCGGCGGCGCGGCGGTGCTCAGGCCGGCGCCACCCCAGCCGATGCCGGGCCTGTGCTCCTCCGGCGCGCGGTCGCTCGGGTACGCCGCGCGGAGCGCCTCGTAGGCCTTCTCGGCGTTGGTGTCGGCGGTGTTCTGGGTGAGGATCGTGAGGATCAGCTCGCTCGTCGGGTCGAGGCGCGCCTCCCAGGTCTGCTCGCCGTACTGGCGCGTGAGGCCCTCGAGCACGTACGCCTGGAGACCCGGGCGATACCGGCGCAGGTAGCTCGCCCACTGCTTCGCGGGGTCGGCGGGCTTCTTCGGGCGCTTCTTCGGCGCGGCCTTCTTCGGTTTCGTCGGCTTCGTCGGAGCGGTGCGGGTTCCGGATGCGGTCATCGGCTTCGCGCTGGGCATGGCCCGCCCATCGTAGTGGGCATCGCTCACCGGGCGTGCTCCCGGAGCATGACGAGGCGCGCGAGCCGTTCGCCGCAGCGCTCCACCGGGGCCGTTCCGGCGGCCATCGCCTCCTCGACGGACTGGGGACGCTCGGTGACCGGCATGGCCACGGCGCCCACCGCGGCAAGCGCCTCGATGCCGCCCGGCATCACGCCCCCGCCGACCGCGATGCACGGCCTGCCGGCCGCCTGGGCCCGTCGCGCCACGCCGAGCGCCGTCTTGCCGTACGCGGTCTGCTCGTCGATACGGCCCTCGCCGGTGAGCACGAGGTCCGCGGCGGCCAGCTTCTCGTCGAAGCCTGCCTCGGCCATCACGAGGTCGATGCCGGGCTCGAGGGCCAGGGAGGCGAACCGGTCGGCCAGGCACAGGAGCCCGAAGCCCACGCCACCCGCGGCGCCGGCGCCGGGCGTGTCGCGTTCGCGCCGGCCGCTCCCGTGCTCGAGGGCATCGGCGAAGGCCGCGAGCCGCCGGTCGAGGACCGGGACGTCCGCGGGCGCCGCGCCCTTCTGCGGGCCGTAGGTGGCGGCCGCGCCGCGCTCGCCGAGGAGCGGGTTGCTGACGTCGCACGCGATCCGCAGCGTGACCTCGGCGAGCCGCGGGTCGAGCGCGGCCAGGTCCGCCGTGGCGAGGTCGTCCGAGACGCGCGCGCCGAGCGCCCGCAGCAGGCCGGCGCCGCCGTCGGTGGTCGCGCTGCCGCCGATCCCGAGCGCGATCTCGCGGATCCCCGCGTCCAGGACCGCGCGCAGGACGTCGCCCGTGCCCCGGCTCGTGGCGCCCGCCGCGTCACGCTCGCCGCCGGTCACGAGGCTCAGCCCCGATGCCCGCGCCATCTCGACGAACGCCGCCTGGCCGTCGACGCGCGCGAGCCAGCGGGCGCGGATCGGGCGTCCGAGCGGGTCGTGCGCGGCGGCCTCACGCCACGTCCAGCCGCCGGAGGCCTCGACCGCGACGAGCGTGCCCTCACCCCCGTCGGCGAGGGGGGTGAGTGCGATGTCGTCCTCGGGCCGCGCCCGCCGCCAGCCGGCCGCGAGGGCGCCCGCCACCTCGACGCTGGTCAGCGACCCCTTGAACGAGTCGGGAGCGATCAGGATGCGCATCGAAGGCCCATGCTGCCCCCGGGGCGGCATTCGCGCCCCCCTGACGGCGGCGTTCCGCCTGTCACCCGGAGATGCGACGCGATCCGCGGCCGTGGCGCGCCTGACGGCATCGCCGTTCCGCCTGGGAGGCGGCGGTCGGTCGCCCGGCGTGCGTGCATGCCGCCTCGGGGGCGGAGCGGGGCCCGGCGCCGGGGACGCAGCACGGCCACGGTCACGAACCCTCGCCGGCTCCGCCTCGCCGCTTCTCGAGGTACTCGGGGATGCGGATCATGGGCGGGCGCTCGTGGTCGGCGAGCTCGTGGACCTCGAGCGAGAGCCGGCCCCTGCCCGAGCGCGGCAGCTTCATCGTCGAACCCAGCTCCGCGAACAGCCGCGCCCTGCGTCGCTCCTCGAGCCGCTTCATCACGGCCTGGAGGATGACGAACGACATCCGCGACAGGCCCTCGAGCTCCTGGTTGCGGTGCACCCGCCGCTCCAGGTCCACCTGCCCCAGCCCCTCGATCCCCGCCCGCTCGGAGGCGTCGATGAGGTGTCCGATCTCCACCGCGTAGCCGGTGAAGAACGGGATCTGCTCCAGCAGCGTCCTGCGTCCGGCGTACTCCCCCGCCAGCGGCTGGATCATCCCCGACAGCTCGGGGAAGAACAGGTTGATCAGCGGCCGCGCGACGAGCTCCGTGACCCGGCCGCCGCCGCCCTCCTTGAGCACGCCTCCCTCGACGATCGGGCGCTGGTAGTAGCCCTTCACGTACTGGAGCCTCGGCTCCACGAGGAGCGGGCCGAGCGTCCCGTAGACCATCCGGTGGTGCCAGTTGCGGACGTCGGTGTCGGCCCAGACCACGATGTCGCCGGTCGTCTCGTACAGCGACTTCCAGAGCGCCTCGCCCTTGCCCCGGTAGGAGCCGTAGCGCGCGAGGACGTCCGGGTGCGACACGACGCGCGCGCCCTCCGCCTCCGCGATGGCGACCGTGTCGTCCGTCGATTCGCTGTCGATGACGAGAATCTCGTCGAGCAGGGGGTAGCGCTCCTGCATCTCGCGGATCGCCCGCCGCACGATCGGCCCGATCGTCTCCGACTCGTTGAGCGTCGGGAGCACGAGCGAGACCGTGAGGCCCTGCTTCTGCTTGAGCGCGGTGAGCCGCGCGAGGTCGCTGAACTCGGAGTGGTGGAAGTTCGCCTCGGCGAACCAGCGATCCACCTTGGCCGGGATCGCGCGCGACTCCTCGGCCAGCCGGTCCGCCGCGGCGAGCGTCTCGGCGCGCTGGGCCAGCTGCTCGAACGTGGCTCTGCTGATCGCGTCGCGCGTCTTCACGACGATGACCGTCGGCTTGGCGCGCTGGGCGATCGCCTCCGGCAGGGCCCCGAACAGCGAGCTGCCCGCGTCGCCCGGCGGCGCGGACGCGCCCATCACGACGAGGTCGGACCGCTCGGCCTCGCGCAGGATCGCCGTGCGCACGTTGTGCGTCTCGCGCAGGATCGGCTCGCTCCTGGCCGTCACGTGCTGGCGTGCGAACGCCGCGAGCGCGTGCTCCGCCTGGGCGCGCACGGCCTCGGTCACGCCCTGGGGCACGAGGTGCATGACGGCGACGGTCGCGCCGTGGCGATGGGCGAGCGCGTCGGCGATCCGCAGCGCGAGCTCGGCGTGCGGGCCGCCGCGGACCGGGACGAGGATCCGCCGGATGTCGCGTGCGCCGCGCTGCTTGATGACCGCGATGTCGCAGGGTGCCTCGCGCACGGCCTCGTCGATGGTCGGGGAGATGACCGGGCCGCCACCCTCGCGATGAGGACCGGACTTGCCGCCCCAGCCGAAGATGATCAGGTCGGCTTCCTGCTCGGCCGCCGCCTCGACGATGCCCGCGGCCGCGTGCCGCCCGATCCGGACCAGGGGGTGGATGACCGTGCCCTCGGGGGCGTAGTCGAGGACCTTCTGGAGCAGGCGGCGGGCCTGGCGGGCCCGGGTCGCGCCCTCGGACAGCGGCATGCCCTCGGGCACCTCCACGATGCCGAGCGCGGTGAGCTCGCCCGTCCGGGGCTCGAGCAGCGAGGCGCCGATGCGCACCAGCTCCTCCGCGGTCAGCGGGTTCGCGACCGGGATCAGGATCCGGGACGGCAGCGGCTCGCCGGCCATCAGGCGCCGGCTCCGTCGGCGTCCAGCGCGCGCCAGCGCTCGACGAGGTAGGGCTTGAGGAGCTCGAACTCGCGTGCCTGGCGCTCGACGCGCTCCTCGGCGGCACTCGTGGTGAGGTGCCGGTTCTCGATGACGAAGCTGCCGACGCGGCCGAAGTAGATCGGCACGAGCGCCGCGACCAGCGGCCCGGTCTCGACATCGCCGCGCCGCGTCGCCACGATGAGGTCGTAGATGCAGCGCGCCCACAGGTCGTCCGGGAAGTGGAACGACCCGAGCGCCTCGGCCATCTCGATCGTGGTCGGCGCGCTCGCGCCGGAGCCGCCCTCGCCGCCCACGCCCAGCGTCCGGCTCGCCTTCTCGGCGGCCTTGCCCGCCTCGTCCGCGAGCTCGAGGACCATGTCCGCGTTCTCCCGGGCCAGCGTGCGCCGCCAGGTGTCCGCGACGGTGATCGAGCCCTCGTGGAACTCGTCGAGCAGGCGGATCGCGTTCACCTCGAGCGGCGGCGGGTCGATGATCCGCTCGAAGCCATAGGCCGGGACGTCGTGGCTGCCGCGGATGTTGAGCCACGCGTCGGGGTGGGCGGCGGCGAGCTCGAGGATCGTGCCCACGACCTGGCGGAACATGGGCCCGAGGTCCGAGCCCGGATCCTTCGGGTCGTGGACCTTGGCGCCGAGGCGGGTCTGGCAGACCGCGAAGCCGGCGGTGAGCGCCGACGTCGTCATCCAGATGTCGATGCCGAACTTGCTGATGTCGTCGGTCCAGTCGTCCAGCTCGAGGTAGTGGCGGACGAGGTCCCCGCTGACACCGAAGTCGCCGCCGATGGGCTGCCGGATGCGGTGGCCGTACAGCGCGCGCGTGAGCGGGTAGGTGACCGTGTTGGTGATCGTGCCGTCGTACTTGTACCGCGCGTAGAGCGGCGCCACGAAGTCGTAGCCGCCCTTGAGGATCGGGCCGGCGAGCAGCTCGATCCACTCGGGGACGATGCTCCGCAGGTCGCTGTCCACCACGACCAGCGCCTGGACGTCGAGCGCGGCCGCGATCTCGAAGATCGTGCGCAGCGCGGCGCCCTTGCCGCCGACGCCGTCGATCTCGGGATAGGTCAGCGTGACCCGGTCAAGGCGGTTCGTCGGGCGGACGAGGAGGATCCGCTCGACGTAATCGGGGGGCTCCGTCTCGATCACGACCCGCTGGGTGCCGTCGGGCGAGCCCGCGTCGGAGTTGACGAGCACGGGCTTCAGGTCGGGGAAGTACTGGACCAGCCCGGCGTGCGCCGCGCGCACCACGTAGCCGATGGTCGCCGCGTTCTTGAAGCTCGGGATGCCGACCATGATGTCGGCGCGGCCGAGGCGGGCGATCTCTTCCCGGATGGCGGGCGTCAGGGTCGTCGCTGGCACCACCTCACCCTACCACCGTCGTACGGCGCCCGGGGTTGCACGCGCATGACGCGCGCCGCTGCGCGGGGTTTCAGCGGGGTGCGACGGGCTTGGGCACGCCGTGTGGCGCGTCCGGTGCGCGGGTGATCGCCCAGTCCGGGTTCTCCCGGCCGGCGAGATAGCGCGAGTTCGCGGCGCGGTAGCTGAGCTCCTTGAACCCCAGGGCGCCCCAGGTCACCAGCGTGAGGACCGCCGACGGGCGCACGAACGCCGACCGACGGACGAGGTACGACTCGTCGAGGACGCCGTCCAGCAGCCGCCGGCGCTCCAGCAGCGGGACGTCGACGAGGGACTGGCCGTCCAGCCACAGCAGGTCCGTGCCGACGAACGCGTGCCGCTCGCCACGCTCGAGCGCCTCGCGCACCACGGGCTCGATCCGGTCCGCGGCCGCCTCGTAGTCGCGCGCACGCACGAACGGATCGTCCCGGACGTCCTTGCGCAGGGCGCGCGGGACGAGGATCGGCGGCCGTTCGACCTTGGGCATCGTGGGGTAGGCGCCCTCGGAGGAGCGGAGCGCGGCGGTGGTCACGTGGCCCTCGATGACCGCGCCGAACGCGCTGAAGGTGTCGAGCAACGCGCGCAGCAGCTCGTCAGGCGCGGCGACCTCGCCACCGCCCCGGTACAGCGCGGCCTCGTCCTCGGTGATCGCCGCGACGACGCGCATCCCGCCCCAGTCGGGCTCGACGATCGCATCGGGGATGTCCTTGGCGCCGTTGCGGCCCGGTCGTTGCGGGATCCAGGCGGCCGCGATCTCGCGCGGGTGGGGGTCCTCGGCCATGGCGCGGATGCTACCCGACCGCACGATTCGCGCCCGGGCATTCGCCGTCGCCGCCTATGATCCCGCCACGCCGGGCGGCCCAGGCCCGGACCTCGAGGAGAGCGCCCGTGTCGGCGTCCAGCGCCCCGGCGATCCCGCACCACGACGCGGCCCACGACCCAAACCTGCGCACCCGCGCGAAGGCCGCCTGGTCGCTGTACGACTTCGCGAACACGATCTTCTCGTTCGCGATCGTGTCGGGCGCGATGGGGCAGTGGCTGATCGCGGACGACCGGTTCGGCCCGGCGGCAGGCCAGCTCGTGTTCAGCATCGCCGTCGCGGTCAGCGTGGGCCTCAACGCGTTCGTGTCGCCGATCCTCGGCGCGCTCTCGGACCGCGGCGGCCGGCGGCTGCCGTTCCTGCTCGCCTTCACCGCGCTGTGCATCGCGCCGACCGCGGTCATCGGGATCTCGGCACCGGTCGTCGGGGCGCTGCTGTTCACGCTCGCGAACTTCTCGTACCAGGCCGCGCTGATCTACTACGACGCCTCGCTCAAGCTCGTCAGCACGCCCGCCACGCGGGGCCGGTTGTCGGGGATCGGGACCGGCATCGGGTACTGCGGGACCGTGTTCGTCGCCCTGCTCATCCAGTTCGGCGGGATCGGCGTCGACCAGCGGTTCCCGCTGTCGGCCCTGCTGTTCGCGCTGTTCGCGATCCCCGTGTTCGTCCTGGTCCACGACCATCGCGACCACGACGCCAGGCCCGTCACCGTGTCCGACTTCGTCCACTCCTGGGACCAGCTCAAGCGCACGGTCGCCCACGCGCGCGAGGTCCCGGGCCTGCCGCGGTTCCTGGTCGGGCGGTTCTTCTACTCCGACGCCGTGAACACCGTCATCGTCGTGATGACCGTGGTCGCCGTGGAGGCGGTCGGTTTCACGTCGCTCCAGGCGAACCTCATCCTGCTCGTGCTGACGCTGGTGGCGATCGCGATGTCGTTCGTCTGGGGCTGGGCGAGCGACCACTACGGACCGAGGCTGACCCTCATCGCCGTGCTCATCAGCTGGGCCGTCGGGCTCGTCCTGGGCGTGATCTCGCTGTCGCTCAACGGCACGGATCCCACGACGGGCGACCCCGTGCCGGCCATGCCGGGCGTCGCGCTGTTCATCGTGGCGGGGGCGATCCTGGGCTCCGGCCTGGGCGGCGTCCAGGTGGCGGACCGGGTGTTCATGATCCGGCTCTCGCCCCCGGCGCGCGTCGGCGAGTTCTTCGGCGTGTACGGCCTCGTGGGCAAGGCGTCGCAGGTCATCGGGCAGCTGCTCTATGGCGCGATCGTGTTCGTGCTGCTCGACTCCATGGGCGTGGGCGCGTACCAGGTCGCCATCCTGAGCCTGATCGTGACGATGCTCATCGGGCTGTGGCTCGTGTGGCCGGTCCGCGACACGTGGTCCGGCTCCGGCGAGGTGCACCGGCACGACGGCGAGACGCACCCGCTCGAGCTGCGGGACATCGTCGCCGCCGAGTCCGCGGAGTCGTAGGGTCCGGTCGCGCCGGGCGCGGGAGGCGCC
>JAICUV010000373.1 GCA_025935655.1 Chloroflexota bacterium
GCCCGCGTTCCGCGAGCGCCTGGCCGCCCACGACGTCACGCCCGTCTCGATCCACGCGCCGTACCTTGTCAACCTCGCGGGCCCCGAGCCCGCCTTCCACGCCCAGTCGATGGTCGTGCTCGCGCACGAGCTGCGTGTCGCTCGCGCCTACGGCGCGGCGTTCGTCAACGTCCACATCGGCTCGCACCGCGGCGACGGCACGGAGGCCGGCATCGAGCGGCTGGCGACGGGCCTGGGCGCCGTCTTCGCCCACGCGGACGCCGAGCGCGAGGTCGCGAGCCAGGCCGAGAACCGGGCCGAGAACGGGCCCGAGAACCAAGCCGAGAACAGGACCGATGCCCCCACCCCGATCCTGGTCCTCGAGAACGGCTCAGGCGGCGGGTTCGGCCTCGGGAGCACGATCGAGGAGCTGGGGCGGATCGAGGCGGCGCTCCTCGCCGCCGGGATCCCGAAGGACCGCTTCGGCTACTGCCTCGACACGGCGCACCTGTGGGGCGCGGGCTACCCGATCGAAACCGCCGCGGGCGTGGACGCGGTCATCGGGGCGTTCGATGCCGCGCTCGGCGTCGAGCGGCTGCGCATGGTCCACCTCAACGACTCGCGCTCGGAGCTCGGTTCGCTCGCCGACCGCCACGAGCACGTGGGCGCAGGGCGGGTCGGCGGGGCGGGGCTGGCGCGGTTCCTGGACCATCCGGCGCTCGGGCACGTCGTGTACATGCTCGAGACGCCCGGGATGGAGGACGGCTACGACGCCGTGAACATCGCCCGGGCCAAGGCCCTCGCCGCCGGCGAGCCGCTGGCGGACCTGCCGGCCGAGGCGTTCCAGACGCGCAGCGCGAAGGGCCGCAGCGCGCCCGCCGATCCCGACGCGGACGATCCCGCGGTCATCGCCCGGGCGAAGGCGGATCGCCCACGCCGGGCGCCGCGCCCCGCCGCGCCGGCCGCGGACTGACCGCGATGGATCGAGACGCGCGGATCGGGCTCCCGGACGTCCTGTGCCTGCTGGGCATCCTCGTGCTCGCGGTCGCGACGCGGCTGCCGGGCCTGGCGCTCCGCGGCCAGTGGGACGCCGACCAGGGCAGCGAGCTGCTCGTCCTCCTCCACTGGGTCCGCGACGGCCAGGTCCCGCTCCTCGGCCCGTCGACGTTCGCGGGCACGTTCCACCACGGCGCGCTGTACTACTACCTGCTCGCGCCGGCCGCGTTCCTCACGGACGTGGACCCGCACGCCATCGTGCTCACGATCGCGCTCCTCGGGCTGGCCACCGTCGCGGCGATCTGGGCGCTGGGGTACGCCGTCGGCGGCCGCTGGACCGGGCACATCGCCGGTGTCCTGGCCGCGGTCTCGCCCGCCCTGGTGCTCGGCTCGACGTTCATCTGGAACCCCAACCCGGTGCCGCTCGGCGCGGCGCTCGCCCTCCTCGGCGCGGTGCTCGCGTGGACGCGCTACTCGGCCCGCTGGTGGCTGCTGAGTGCCGCCGGGTGCATGCTGGCGATGCAGCTCCACGTGAGCGGCGGCCTGCTCGTGCCGCCGCTCCTGCTCGCGTGGGTCCTGGACCTGGCGCGCCGGCCGACCGGCGAGCGCGGCCCCGTCCTGGGGGCGGGCCTCGTGGGGGCGGCGATCCTCGCGGCCGGCTACCTGCCGCTGCTCGTCCACGAGCTGGAGACCGGGTTCACCGACACGCAGGGGCTCATCGGCTACCTGCGGGGTGGAGCGGGGGTCGGCGCCGGCGGGGACTTCCTCACGAGGATGCTGGTCGTGGCCTTCCGATCCATCGCGTGGCCGTTCACCGGCGTCATCACGGAGGCGCCGATGGCGGCCGCGGCCGTCACGGTGCTCGTGCTCGTGCTCCTCGGCGTGGCGTTCCGCGGCGGCGGCATCCGGGCGCGGCCGGCCCTCGTCCTGTTCACGGGCACGCTCGCCTGGTCCCTGCCCGCGCTCGCGCTCACCGCGCCGACGCTCCTGAGCGCGGTCCCCGGCCTCCCCAACGATCACTACCACACCTACCTCGACCCGCTGGTGCTCGTCGTCGCGGCGACCGGGATCGCGGCCGTCGCCGGCCACGTGGGACGGTTCGTGGACCCCTGGGCGTCCGGCGGCCGGCGGGAGTCGCACGTGGTCGCGCGCGGGCTCGGGCTCGCGGCGCTCGTCGCGCTCGTGGCCGTGTCCGCGTGGCGCTGGCCGCCCGCATCGGCCGCGGACGGCGGCTGGCCGCTCGCCGACGAGGCGGCCGTGCGGCTGATCTCCCGCCAGGACGTGCCGTCCCTGGCGCTCGTGAGCCTGCCCGAGGTCAAGTCGCCGGACGCGATCCGTTTCCCACTCGAACGGCGCCGGGTCGTCCCCCTCGCGTCCGTCCCCGGGGAGGACCCGGCGGGCGGCGTGATCACCGTGTGCGACCCGCTGTTCGAGGACCTCATGGACGCGCGCTGCGGGGGCGAGGCGGAGCTCGCGTACGCGACCCGGGCGGGCACGGGC
>JAICUV010000126.1 GCA_025935655.1 Chloroflexota bacterium
CCACGCCTTCGACGTGCCGGGGATCGGTGCTCCGCGGTCGGCGTGTCCCGTGCGCCCGGGGTGCCGGATCGGCTGTCGCGGCCATGGTCAGCTCACCTTGTGGTCGATCGCCCACAGCGCGGCCTGGGTGCGGCTGGAGAGGTCGAGCTTGCCCAGGATGTTGGACACGTGGGTGCGTGCGGTCCGCTCCGTGATGTCGAGGAGCGCCGCGATCTCCTTGTTCGAGTGGCCCTTCGCCACGAGGGCGAGGACCTCGCGCTCGCGCTCGGTGAGCGGCTCGCGGGCCGGCTCGTCGTCGCGCCGGCTGCGGATGCGGCGCGCCAGCAGGCGGGCGACCTGCGGGTCGAGGTGGACCTCCCCGGCATGCGCGCGCCGGACGGCGACGGCCACATCGTCCGCGTCCGCGTCCTTCAGCAGGTACCCGGTCGCGCCCGCCTCGAGGGCCGCGGTGACGCGCTCCTCCTCGATGAAGCTGGTCAGCGCGACGACCTCCACGTCGGGGAAGCGCTGCTTGATCTCGGCGGTGGCCGCGATTCCGTCCATGACCGGCATCAGCAGGTCCATCAGCACGACATCGGGCACCTGCTGCTCCACGAGCGAGACGGCCTGCGCGCCGTCCTCCGCCTCGCCGACGATCTCGATGTCGTCGAGGAGCTCGAAGAACCCGCGGAGCCCCCGCCGCACGACGGCATGATCGTCGACCAGGAGCACGCGGATCCGCGTCCCCTCCTCCGCCTCGGTCGAGCGAGCCGATGCCCCATCCATCGTCGTGAGCATAGCCGTCTCCCACAAGCCGGCGGACCCGGGCGTCGCGGCCGGTGCGACGGGGCGTGGCGCCGGGCGCGATCGCCCTACGGACGCGGGTGGACCGCGTCGCCCGCGGCGTCCGTCGCGGCCGTGGACCCGGATGGGGTGACCGGCGCCTCCTCGGCCGTCGCGACCTGGGCGTCCCGGCGCGCGGCCCGGTCACGGCGCGCGGTCGACAGCCGGATCGACGTGAACGGGATCCGGATCTCGCGGAACACCTCCACGGACACGAGGAAGCCCGCGAACAGGAACACGACGCCCAGGAACTTGCCCAGCTGGAACAGCTCGGTGGAGCCGGCGCGGTTGAGCGAGTCCGTGATCGTGGGGAAGAACGCGCCCAGCGCGATGAGGATGGTCGCCGGCACCCGCGAGTGGAGCCGGCCCGCCATGAGGTCGCGGAACGCGCCGGGCAGCGACGCGCACAGGTTGACGACGATCGCGACCGGGGCGATGCACAGGTTGAACAGGAACTGGTCGCCCGGCTGGTTCGGGTCGAGCGAGTACGGCAGCACCCGCTTCTTGGGCATGAACACGTAGGTCGAGAACACGGCGCCCAGCAGGAGGGACAGGGCGCCCGGGATGTTCATGACCGGGGTCAGCAGGCGCAGGTAGCCCGGCATCGCGTCGCCCACGGGCTGGCCGGTGGTGGGCGACAGGGCGTAGCCCGGGGCCGGCAGCGGCGGCGTCAGGACCATGAGCACGACCGAGAGGATCGTCACGCCGATGATCGCGCCCGCGGCGAACCGCGGCCAGCTGTCGTTCTGGAAGTACGTCTCGACGCCGATCGCCAGGGCCAGGATGACCGTGCCAACGAGGTACAGCACCGGCAGCGGACCCGCGCCGGCGTACGTCGGGCTGTTGCGGATCATGAGCGCCACGAGGCCTGACAGCAGCAGCAGCACCGCGTACGTGTAGCCGAACCGGGTCCGGCCAAGGAGGAACGCCGTCCCGAGACCCAGCCAGCCCGCGGTCCACACCGCGCCGGTCAGGTACCAGGCCCGGTACAGCGGCTCGTTCCAGCCGTTGAGCGCGGCCAGCGCCTCCGCGCCGGCGCCGATCCCGTAGCACAGCATCCCGAAGCACCACACGGCCTGGAAGCCGTGCCGCCGCTCGCGCCACTGGTCGAGCAGCATGATCGCGAACAGGAACGCGAGGATCGACGTCAGGGCCGGCAGGAGGGTCGTCATGGCAGGTGCTCCGCGCGCGCAGCCGGGTCGATGGCGTCGCCGCTCGCCGCGGCGTGGGCGGCCACGAACGCGAGCAGCAGCCGGTCCAGGAGGCCCGTCGAGGCGTCATACAGCTGCCCGATGCGCGCGGCGCCCACCCCGCGACGCCGCGCGGCGACCGACAGCTCCGACAGGAACGGCTGGCGTGCGGCGACGAACATCGAGACGGCGTCGCTCATCGGGACCCCGCTGGCCGCGAGCCGCGCGCCGAGGTGCTCCGACAGCAGCACCGCGTCGCGCTCCGCGGCCAGCCGCGCGGGCCCGGTCTGGTCGAGGTGGCGGACGAGCGCGTCGACCAGCCGCCGTCCCGACTCGCGGAAGCTCTCGCGCTCGTCGGCGGGGACGTAGAAGCGGGGGTCCGGCCCGCCGGCGTGGAGCTCACCGTAGCGGCGCCGGTAGGCGGCGCTCAGGCGGTCCGGCGTCGCGCCCAGGCCCGCGAGGCCGTTCGCGGGGCCCGTCCGCCGGGAGGCGACGAGGCGCTCCAGCGCGCGGCGCTCGAACCGGCGGTGGCCGCCCGGCGTGGTGAAGGCGGGCACGCGGCCCTCGTCCGCCCAGCGCCGGAGGGTGTCGGGATCCACGCCCAGGAGGCGGCTCGCCTCACCGAGCGGCAAGCGCTCCGGGAGCGGTCGGTCGGGACGCGACCGGGTGTCGGACACGGGACCTCAGCGACAGCGCGCTCCGGGCGCCTCGGGTGAGCCGAAACCTGCGCAAATCTGGGTATGCACGGCGGGCCCGGAGGCGGCGAGTGTAGGAGGGGCTCCACGGGGTCGTCAACCGTCGCCGCGGGGCGGCCCCGGGACCGTCCACGAGCCCGTGGACGAGGCCTGTGTCAGGCCGGGACGAACTCGTGCTCGTCGCGGTGGATGCCGTCGCACAGGCCCCACGCCGGAGGCTCGACCGGCAGCGCCACGGGCCGCATGATCTCCCGGATCTCGCCGCGCCGGCAGAAGTAGTAGCCCTTCTCCGCCATCCACCGGCGCACGCACGCGGGGTCGGAGTGGAACTGGTGGGGACCCGGGTTGAGCGGGGAGCTCTCGTCCCAGCCGACCGCGACCTCGGGGGAGACGATGTCGAGCAGGTTCACGCGCCACGGCGTGCCCGGGATGACCTCCCGGCAGCCGTCGCAGCGGATCGCGACGGTGTCGTTGACGATCGTGCGGATCGTGACGCCCATGAGCTCCATCGCGGACGAGGATAGCGCACCGACCCCGGCGCGGTCCGTGCTCAGGCGACGCCCGGGACGGTCATCGGCGGGAGCCGTCTCGCGAGGGAGATCGCGACCGGTGTCGCGTGGCGGGACCAGAAGCGGCTCGCCTCGCCATTGGCCGCCTCGTGGTCCACGGCGCAGCGCACGTAGCGCGCCTCGCGCGCCCACGCGACCGCCTCCGCCAGCAGCGCGCTCCCGATGCCGGTGCCCCGCAGCTCCGGGACCGTGAACGCCCCGGTGATGCTCGCGGTCGCCTTGTCGCGCACGATCGTCGCGACGTCGTCGGCCGAGGGACCGATCCGGAGGAACGCGACCGGCCGGTCGTCGACCGTCGCGACGAACACGGCGCCGGTCGGGTCGGCGATCCGTCGGCGCTGCATCTCGAGGGCCGGGGCGTTGGGGATCCGGAGGAACACGGGCGCCGAGCGGAGGTGGCGCACGAGCGCCGCGTGGAGCTCGAGGACCGCGGGCGCGTCGCCGGGGACGGCACGGCGGACGTCGCCGCCGTCGGGGAGCGACGCCCCGTCCACCGGCCCGAGGTCACGGACGAGGTCCACGACGTGGGGCGCGAACCCCAGGCGCCCGAACGCCGCGAGCGCCGCTCCGTCGTCCGCGAGGACGGTCACGACGTGCTCGACGCACGCCTCCTGGACCCAGCGCTCGGCGAGCCCCGCGTACAGCCGCTCGATCGCGCGGTCGGTGTCCGGGATCCCGGCCGTCGCGTGCGCGATGTCCGGCGTGTACGCCCAGCGGCCGCCGTGGCCGTCGAGCAGCGTCGCCGCCTGGAACCCGAGCAGCGTTCCGTCCTCAGCCTGGAGGGCGAGGCCGCTCCCGCGCTCCGCGAGCGCGCGGACGAGGCGCCCGACGACACGCTCGTCCGCCCACTGGGCCGGGAGGACGGGAACCTGCTCCCGCAGGCGCGCCACACCGGTCGTGACCAGGGCGGCGGCGGCAGGGACGTGCTGCGCCGCGAGCGGGACGAGCGCTGCGGGCATCGATGACCTCGCGGTCGGCGACCGGTGGCGGGTGGGGAGTGGTACCCCCAAGGGGATTCGAACCCCTGATCTCCACCTTGAAAGGGTGGCGTCCTAGGCCTCTAGACGATGGGGGCACGGGCCGGGAACGGGTCCCAGAGTACCAGTCAGGTCGCGCTCGTCCCCGTCCAGATCATGCCCATGATCACGGCCGCCGCGAGGCACAGCATCGCGCCGATCGCGAGGATGCCACCGAGCAGCGACGTGAAGAAGGCCCGCGCGTCGCGGCCGTCGTGGCCGGCGCTGATCACGCTGGCCACCGACATGAAGGCCGCGATCCCGAACACGATCCCGAGGATCGCGAACCCGGTCGCCATGAGCGGGACCTGGAGCGCATCGCGGAAGAAGACCGAGTAGCCGAGAAACGCGAGCCCCCCGAGGAGGGCGACGAACAGGAACACGCGCGCGGGCGTGATCCGGAGCGGGCCGATGTGGGGGCCGCGGCGTCGCGGCGTGGTGGCGCGCTCGTCCATGTCGTCGTAGGGCGGCGCGGGCTGCCGGGTGCTCATCTGCGCCGAGGGTAGCAGGGCATCGCCGCTCGCGACCCGGAGGCGGTCGCCGGCTCGGAGCCCCGCGCGATGCTACGCCGCGCCGCGCGCCCCGCCGACCAGGATCCCCTCCGGCTCCACGCCGCCCCGCCAGCGGTGGTACACGGCGACGTTCCAGGACAGCCGCGGACGCTTGAGGCCGGCGCCGGCGGCCACCCCCCGCTCGCCGAACGCCTCGGCCAGGAACGCCTGCGCCTCCTCGATGGTCGCGAACGTCCAGAAGCAGTGCAGGACCCGGATCTTGAACCCGCCACCGCGCAGGAACGGGCCCTCTCGGCGGCTCCACGTGCGGTACTGCGGCGCGTCGGGGTCGGCGAGGCCGCTCACCTCGTCGCGGCCGTAATCGTGGACGACGAGCAGGCGCCCCCCCGGCGCCAGCACGCGGTCCGCCTCGGCCAGCGACGCGTCCGTGACGCCCCGGAACCCGGACCACAGGCTCACGATCGCGTCGAGCGACCCGTCCGGACGCTCGAGGTGGAGGGGATCCGCCGCCGGCAGCGAGGTGGCCTCGGCGGCACCGGCGCAGAGGGTGTCCAGGAGCTTCCCGGGAGGCACGTCGAGGAAGCCCACCCGACGGGTCGCCAGGGGCCCGAGTGCCTCGAGCGCGCGAGGGATCTTGCCCTCGATGTCGACGACGGCCCGGAGACGGTGGGCAAGCGGTTCCGCGAGATCGAACGGGATGTCAGCCACTCTGGCCGAGCATACGCCCGCACGCGGCCCCGGGGTTCGCGCGTTGCGCTCCGGCGTCAGGCCCCGACGAGGATCCGGCCCGTCCGGGCCTCGACCGGCACGGACACGCGCCCGTCGGCCTCGACGACGACCGGCGGGGCGGCGACAGTGTCCGGCAGCGACACGTCCACCAGCGTTCGGCCCGCCAGCGCCGGGGCGAACGCGGGCACGTCCACGCGCGCGTCGCCGGCGTTCACGACCACGAGCGCGGCACCGTCGCCGGTCCCGTCGGGGCCGCCGCGCAGGAATGCGATGGCGTCGCCGACCGCGCCCACGACGGCGAACGTGCCGCGCCGCAGCGCCGGCAGCCGGTGCCGGGCGGCGTAGGCGGCGCGCGTCCACGCCAGCCCTGCCCGATCCCAGGCCGCCTCGTCCCACGGGAAGGCGCCACGGCACCACGGGTCGTTGTCGCCGGTGAGCCCCACCTCGTCGCCGTAGTACGTGCACGGCGCGCCGGGGAGGGTCGCCTGGAGCAGCACCGCCAGGTGGTACGCCGCCCGGTCGTTGCCGGCCATCGTCCGGTAGCGCGGGCTGTCGTGGCTGCCCAGGAGGTTGAGCTGGACCGCGGTGATCGCCGGGTCGTAGAGCTGCATCAGCCGCTCGAGCTCGATGCCGAACGTCGCCCCGTCGCGCCGGTGGACGCGCCCGCCGTACTCGTGGTGAGCGCCGACGACCCCGTGGTCGAGGTGGCCCTGCGCCGCGAAGCCCCGGATGGCCTGCGCGAGCGGGTAGTTCATGACGGCGTCGAAGCGGTCGCCGGCGAGCCACGCCGGGGCCTCGTGCCAGATCTCGCCCACGATGTACGCGTCCGGGTTGACCGCCCGGCAGCGCCGCCGGAACTCCTGCCAGAACGCCTCGTCCCGGATCTCCGTCGGCACGTCGAGGCGCCAGCCGTCGATCCCGAACCGCAGCCAGTGCTCCGCGACCCCGAACAGGTACTCGCGCACCTCCGGGTTGGACGTGTTGAGCTTGGGCAGCGCCGGCAGCCCCCACCACGCCCGGTAGCCGAGGCGGCGGATGGACTCGTCGCCCTTCGCGTCGTCCACCCCGTGGAGCGCCGGCTCGTCGGGCGCGTCGTCGACGTCGGTCGCCCACGGGTACGGCCGGAACGGGCGCCGCCCGGCGAGGGCCTCGGGGTGGAACTGGAACCAGTCCACGTACGGCGAGCCGGCGCCGTTCTCCAGCACGTGGTGGAACGCCCAGAAGCCGCGCCCCGTGTGGTTGAACACCCCGTCGAGCACGACCCGGATGCCCCGGGCGTGGGCCGAGTCGATGAGCTCCCGCAGCGCCGCGTCGCCACCCAGCAGCGGGTCGACGGTCAGGTAGTCGTACGTGTGGTAGCGGTGGTTGGACGCGGAGGCGAACACCGGCGTCATGTACAGCGCGTTGACGCCGAGGTCCGCGAGGTACGGCAGCCGCTCCGCGATGCCCAGCAGGTCGCCGCCCTTGAACCCGTGGTTCGTCGGGGGCGCGTCCCAGG
This sequence comes from Chloroflexota bacterium, assembly GCA_025935655.1. Lineage (GTDB taxonomy): Bacteria > Chloroflexota > Limnocylindria > Limnocylindrales > CSP1-4 > CAIXZV01. The sequence goes on from JAICUV010000126.1 coordinate 7,032, forward strand.
GCTCGAGGGGGCCGGGCTTGGGCACCCGGCTCGACGCCGCGAAACGGTCCGGAAAGATCTGGTAGAAGACGGCGTCGCGGACCCAGTCGGGCGTGTCGATGGTCATGCCGGCGAGTCTACGGTGAGGGCGTCGGCCGGGGCCACAGTAGACTTCGGCGGTGCGTGCGCCGACCCGCCTGACGATCCTGGCCGTGGCCGCCGTCCTCCTCGCGGCGGCCTGCGGGAGCGAGGCCCCGGCGCCGACGGAGCGCATCGTCGCCAGCCCCACGCCGCCCGCCGCGAGCGCGACGACGGCTCCCGGCTCCGCCTGCACGCCGGCCACCACCCCGGCGGCCCACGACTGGAACGAGCGCACCTGGTACGAGCTGTTCGTCCGCAGCTTTGCTGACGGCGACGGCGACGGGATCGGCGACTTCAAGGGACTCACCGCGAGGCTCGACTACCTCAACGACGGCGACCCCGCGACGACGACCGACCTGGGCGTCGGCGGGCTGTGGCTCATGCCCATCGCCGAGAGCCCCAGCTACCACGGCTACGACGTCACCGACTACCGCGCGGTCGAGCCCGACTACGGCACGAAGGCCGACTTCCAGGCGTTCATCGCGGCGGCCCACCAGCGCGGGATCAAGGTCATCGTGGACCTGGTGATGAACCACACCTCCAGCAAGCACCCGTGGTTCACGTCGTCTGCCACGGGCAAGGGCGCCAAGGCGGACTGGTACGTCTGGTCGGATGACAACCCGGGCTGGCTGGGCCCGGGCGGCCAGGTGGCCTGGCATCCGCTCGACGGCCGCTGGTACTACGGCGTGTTCTCGGACGCGATGCCGGACCTCAACCTGCGCGACGACGCCGTGACGGCGGAGCTCGAGGACGTCGCCCGCTACTGGCTCGCCGACATGGGCGTGGACGGGTTCCGTCTGGACGCGGCGAAGCACCTGATCGAGGACGGCAAGGACGCCCAGACGAACACCCCCGAGACGCACGCCTGGCTGGCGGGCTTCAAGCAGTCCGTCGATGCCGTGAACCCGGGCGCCATGCTCGTGGGCGAGGTCTGGGACCCGGCCTCCGTCGCGGGCGGCTACGTGCCCGACAGCCTCGACCTGACCTTCGACTTCGGGCTGGCGACGGCCTACCGCCTCGCGCTCCAGGGCGGGCGCGCGGCGCCGCTCCGGACCGCGCTCCTCGACACGGCGGCGGCCTGGCCGGCCAACCAGGGCGCGAGCTTCCTGACCAACCACGACCAGACCCGGATCATGACCGAGCTCCGCGGCGACCCGGCCGCAGCACGGCTCGCGGCGTTCCTCCTGCTCAGCGGCCCCGGCACCCCGTTCCTCTACTACGGGGAGGAGATCGGCATGACCGGGACGAAGCCGGACGAGCGGATCCGGACACCCATGCGCTGGACCCCGGACCCCGCGACCGCCGGGTTCACGACGGGCAGCCCGTGGGAGGCCCTGTCGGAGGACGACGCGGCGACGGTCAACGTGGAGGCGCAGGCGGCCGACCGCGGCAGCCTGCTCGCCGCGTACCAGGACCTCGTCCGCGTGCGCACCCAGCAGCCGGCCCTGCGCGAGGGCGCCACGACCGTCCTGGACGCCGACGCCGAGCCGGTCATCGGGTGGCTGCGGACGACGGCGGGTGCCACGGTGCTGGCGCTGGTCAACGTCTCGGACCAGCCGGTGGACGCGTACACCCTCTCGCTGCGCGACGGCCCGCTGTGCGGCGCGCAGGCGGCGACGCTGCTGGGGTCCGTCAACGGCGATCCGGCCGCGGCCGTGACGGCCCCCGTTGTCAACGGCGAGGGCGGCGTGGACGCATGGACGCCCATCGCGCAGCTCCCCCCGCGCAGCGGCTTCCTCGTCAGCCTGGCCCCGGCGCCGTGAGCGACCCGCGCGCCGGCCGGACCCAGGCGGGCGGGGAGATCCTCCCCGACGACGACGATGTGCCCGTCACGGCGGGCAAGCGGGGCCGGGCGAACCCGTCGGGCCTGCGTGACGCACCGCGCGGGCCCCAGCGCCCGCCTCGCCCGGTGCTCGTGGAGCTCGCGACCGCACTGCTCATCGTGTCCGGCTTCCTGAGCCTGTTCCTGAGCATGGGCGCCATGGCGAGCCTCGCGACCTCGGACGACCTGCTGCCGTTCCTCGCGCTCCTCGCCATCGTCCTGGGCGTCGCCGTCCCGATCGCGGGGATCGGCCTGCGCTACGGCCGCTGGTGGCTGCTGGGCGTCAACCTGACCGCGGTCGCGTCGTTCCTGGAGCTCACCTCGGGCTCCGCGCCCGGGCTGCTGTTCGGCAGCATCGACCTGTTCGTCGTGGCGGTGCTGCTGGCGTACCGACCCTGGTTCGCCTGGACGCCCCAGGATCCCG
>JAICUV010000330.1 GCA_025935655.1 Chloroflexota bacterium
AACGACTGGGTGTCCGTCACCGAGCTGTCGCAGGGCACGCTGGACACGATCTACCTCGCGGCCCGGCTCGGGCTCGTGCGGCTGGTGACCGGCGATCGCAGGCCGCCGCTCGTCCTCGACGACCCGTTCGTGACCCTCGACGACGCCCGTGCCCCCCGCGCGCTCGAGCTCCTGCGCGAGGTCTCGGCCGACTTCCAGGTGATCTACCTCACGACCTCGGACCGGTATGACGGCCTCGCCGACAAGGTGATCACGCTCGACGGGCCGACGGCCTCGGACACCCACGAGGAGCCGCAGGAGGCGACCCCTGCCTGACCCGTTCGGGCCGGGCTCCGCCGTCATCCTCCTGGGCCTCGCGAGCGCGCTGGCATGGGGCGCCGGTGACTTCGGCGGGGGCACGCTGGCGCGCCGGGCACCCGTGCTGGGCATCGTCCTCGGGACGCAGCTCGTCGGGATGGTCCTCGCGCTGGCCATCGCGCTCGCCCGCGGCGAGCCGGTCCCGCATGGCGCAGACCTCGGCTGGTCGATCGTCGCGGGCATGGCCGGTGTCATCGGGATCACCGCGCTGTACCGGGGGCTCGCGGTCGGGCGGATGGGCGTCGTCGCCCCGACGACCGGCGTCCTGGCCGCCGTCATCCCGGTCGTCGTGGGGTTCGCGCTGGAGGGGGTGCCCCGGCCCGCGGTGATCGCCGGCATCGTGACCGCGCTCGTCGCCGTCGTGCTCGTGACCCGCGCCCCGAGCCACGACGACGGCCGCGCATCGGGCCTGCCGTGGGCCCTCGCCTCGGGCCTCATGATCGGCCTGTTCAACGTGTGCATCGGCCAGCTGTCCGGGGAGAGCGCCTTCGCGCCGCTGGTGGTGATCCGGCTCGTCCAGGCGATCGCGCTGACGGCGTTCATCCTGCTCGCCCGCCAGCCGTGGCGCGTCGGTCGGCGATTCCTGCCCGCGCTGGTCCTCATCGGGGCGCTGGACATGACGGGCAACGCGGCATTCATCCTCGCAACGCAGTCCGGGCAGCTCGCGATCGCCGCGGTCCTGTCGTCGCTCTACCCCGTCACGACTGTGATCCTCGCAATCGCGATCCACCGCGAGCGGCTGTCCCGCAGCCATCTCGCCGGGATCGCGCTCACGGCGGTCGCGATCGGCCTCATCGGGCTCGGCACGGCTACCCTGTGACGATGACCGACACGCCCGTTCCCGACCACGTGCTCGAGCCCGCCTGGTTCGTCGAGTGCACCTATGCGCCCGATGGCGCGGAGACCCGCACGCCGTTCCGCGCCGCGCACCTGGCGCGGGCCGCGGAGCTCAAGCGGCAGGGCGTGATCATCGAGGTCGGGGCGTTCGCGGACGTCTCCGCGTCCGTGCTCATCATCCGCGCCGCGTCCGAGGCCGATGCGCTCGAGGTCTGCCGCCAGGACGTGTACATGCAGAACGGCGTCTGGGTCGAGCTCCGCGCGAAGCCGTTCGGCCGGCTCCGGCTCGCCGAGGACCGCTAGTCAGCGCGACGCCGCCTCGCGCCTGACGAGGACCCGGTCGACCTCCGCGGGGCTCCTCAGCAGGTGGACCGCGGCGAACCCGGGCCACCCGGCGGCGCCCTCCCACTCGATGGTGCGGGCGAGGTCCGCGAGCTGGGCCGTGACGGCCTCGTCGGGGATCGCCGCACGCCCGTCCCTGGCCCGGTTCCGCGCCCGGACGATGTCGGGCGGCAGGTCGAGGACGATCCCGATGGCGGGCACGCGGGCGGCCGTCGCTCGCGCGAGCAGCGTCCGGCGTGCGCGCGACGTGACGCTCGTGGCGTCCACCACCGTCAGCAGCCCGCCGGCGAGCCGGCGCTCGAGCGCGCGGTGGAGCGCGGCGAACGCGGGTCGCGTCGCTCGCTGGTCGGCCGGGTCGCCTCCAACGATGGCCCGGAACCCGTCCGAGGACAGGACCGCGTGTGGCGCGAAGTGGCGCGCAGCGAACGTCGACTTGCCGGCGCCCGCCGCGCCGATGAGCACGACGAGCGAGGGATCGGGGAGGACGATCGGCAGCGGGTCCATCTCGGCGATGATGACGCGCCGCGCCCACGTCCGCGGATGGCGCCCGCGCGAAGAGGTGACATGCCGAGCATCGCGATCGCCTGGTTCCGCCGAGACCTCCGCCTCCACGACCATCCGGCGCTGACCGCCGCCATCGAGTCCGCGGACGGCGTGATCCCCGTGTTCGTGTTCGACGAGACGCTGCTCGCCGGGCGGTTCGCCTCGGCCAATCGGACGTGGTTCATGCGCGAGAGCGTCGCGGCGCTGTCGGCCGCCCTTGCCGAGCGGGGAGCGGCCCTGCGGGTGGTGCGCGGCCGGCCGGCCGAGGTCCTGCCCGCCCTCGCCCGCGAGACGGGCGCGACCCAGGTGTTCGTCACCCGCGACGCGGCCCCGTACGGCCGCCGGCGTGACCGCGCCGTCGCCGGGCGTCTCGCCGTCGATGGCGTGAAGATGCGCGCCCGGCCGGGCCTGTACGTCCACGAGCCGGACGCGGTCCGGACGAGGGACGGTGGGGGGTTCACGATCTACAGCCCCTTCCGCCGTGCCTGGGAGGCGCTCGAGCGTCGGCCGGGGCTCCCGTCGCCGGACACGATCCCGGGGCCACCCGGTCGCACGCGCACGCCGGACCCCCTCCCAGACGTGCCCCCGCCAACAGCCCACCGCGAGCTGATCCCGGCTCCCGGCGAGTCGGCCGCCCGCGAGCGCCTCGCGCGCTGGCTGACCCGCGGCGTCGACGGCTACGCCAAAACGAGGAACCGGCTCGACGACGACGACGGCACGTCGCGCCTCTCGCAGGACCTGCGCTGGGGGCTGCTGTCGCCGCTCGAGGCGGTGGAGCGGGCGGACGGGGCCGGCGACGGCCGCCGGACCTTCACCGGGGAGATCGCCTGGCGGGACTTCTACGCGCACGTCATGTGGCATCACCCGCGCGTGCTCCGCGAGCCGTTCCAGGAGGCGTTCAAAACCCTCGCCACTGCCGATGACCCCGCCGGCGTGGCCGCCTGGGCGGAGGGCCGCACGGGCTACCCGGTGGTCGACGCGGCGATGCGCCAGCTCCGGGTGACCGGGTTCGTCCACAACCGCGCGCGGATGATCGCGGCGAGCTTCCTCACCAAGGACCTGCTCGCCGACTACCGCCTGGGTGAGGCCGAGTTCATGCGCCACCTCACCGACGGCGACGTCGCGTCGAACAACGGCGGCTGGCAGTGGACGGCGTCCACGGGCACCGACCCGCAGCCCTCCTTCCGGATCTTCAACCCGGT
>JAICUV010000233.1 GCA_025935655.1 Chloroflexota bacterium
CGGACGGAGGCGGTGCACGGCGCGCTGTCGCGCCTCGGACCCGACCTGCTCCGCGATCCGTTCGACATCGACGAGGCGATCCGCCGGCTGCGCGATCCCTCGCGCGCGACCACGAGCATCGCGGAGGCGCTCCTCGACCAGCGGGCCCTCGCCGGCTTCGGCATCGTCTACAAGAGCGAGGTCCTGTTCATCGAGCGCGTGTCGCCGTTCGCGCTCGTCGGCAGCCTCGACGATGCCACCCTCCGGCGCCTCGTGGAGACCGCGAAGCGGCTCCTGCGGGCGAACGCGTTCCGCCCGTCGCGCGGTGCCGAGCGCGTCACCACCGAGGGCAACCGCGCCGCGGACGGCCCGCTGTGGGTCTACCGGCGCAGCGGCCGACCGTGCCGCCGCTGCGGGACGACGATCCGGTCCGCGACCCAGGGGACCGCGCTGCCGCGGCTCACGTGGTGGTGCCCTGCCTGTCAGCCCGAGGTGGAGGGGGCTTCCGCCGGTCGCGCATGATGCACGGGCGAATGGGTCCCGTGCCCCGGGAACGATTCGGCGCGCTCATTCGCCTTTCGGTCTCGAACACGGCCCCCGCAGGACGAGTCGACACCCATGCTCTCGTCCTGAATGCGGACGGAAGCGGCCTGCACCCCCTGGGCGGGCCCGCAGGGTCAGAACCCGCCCACCCGGCCGATCGCGATCATGGAGGTCGCGACCGGGATGTAGCGAAGTCGGCCAGACCTCCGTGAACGGGTTCGCGGATGGGGCTGGTCGCCGGACGGCCACGCGCTCATCGCGACCGACGACCCGGGCACGATCAACGTCGTCGACGCGCAGACCGCCCGCCCGGCTATGGTTCCCCCATGACCGCGATCACCGTGCGCTGCGAACCCGCCGCCGGTGGCTGGACGTGCCAGGTGTCCGTCGATGACGGCGACGGACGGCCGACGGCGCACGTCGTCACGGTCGCGGCGACCGACCTCGCCCGCCTGGACCCGCGAGCTGAGACGCCGGACGAGCTCGTCCGGCGCAGCTTCGACTTCCTCCTCGCCCGCGAGCCGACGTCGTCCATCCTGGCTCGATTCGACCTGATGGTCATCGCCCGCTACTTCCCCGAGTTCGAGCACACGATCCGGCGGTAGGGAGCGAGCGCATCTCCGTGACGGCCCGCGGCTATGCTCCGGGGAGACCGGCCCCCAGGCCGGCATCGCGGGGTACGCGTGGCTCGACAGGGGCGCTCCGTCCGACTCCGCTGGCTCCTCGTGCTGGTGCCGGCGCTGGTGGTCGGCGTCCTCGAGCTCCTCAGCGACACCGTCCTCGACGAGTCGCTGCCGTTCCCCTGGGACACCATCCTCGTGACCGTCGCCGTGCTGCTCATCGGCGCCGCGCTCGCGGGCGTCGCCTTCCGACGGATCGACACGCTGACGGGAACGCTCGTCGCCAGGAACGAGGACCTCGAGGCCAGGGGCGCGGCCGCCCGGGCGCTCAACCGGGTCAGCGTCGCGATCGCCTCCATGACCGACGTGGAGGACGTCCTGCAGGCGGTCGTCGATCACGCCCGCGAGCTGCTCGTCGCGGACGTGGCCGTCCTGCTGCTCGAGGGGCAGGACGGCGAGCTCCACGCGCGGGCGTCCGCCGGCGCCGTCGCCACGGTGCCGCACCTCCCATCGGTCACCGGTGTGCCCGCTCGAGACGCGATCGCCGGCGGGCCGCCCGATGCCGACCGCGGCACGCCGCGCGACCCGGACGGACCCCGCAACCCGGCCGACGCGCTGCTCCCGTTCGTCCAACCGGGCAGCGCCACCGTCCGCCTCTCCGCGCCGCTGCAGCGCGGCGGCCAGACGATCGGGCTGCTCGGGATCGGCGCGGCCACGACGCGGGGCTTCGACGCGGACGAGGTCGAGACGCTGGCGTCGCTCGCCAACCAGGCCACGATCGCGCTGGAGCACGCGCGCCTCGAGGCCCGACTCCGGGAGCTCGCGGTCGTCGAGGAGCGGGAGCGGATCGCGCGCGAGCTCCACGACGGCATCGCCCAGGTGCTGGGCTACGTGAACACGAAGTCACAGGCGATCGACGGCTACCTGGCCGCGGGCCGGATCGACGAGGCGCGGACGCAGGTCGCCGAGCTGGGGGCGGCGGCCCGGGCGGTGTACGTGGACGTCCGCGAGGCCATCCTCGGCCTGCGCAGCCCGCTCGAGCCGGGACAGGGGATCGGGATGGCGATCGAGACCCACGCCAGGCGGGTGGCCGAGGACTCGCGGTTCACGCTGGACGTCCTGATCACGCCCGAGGCGCGTGACCTGCGGCTCCCGCCGGAGACCGGCGCGCAGGTGTACCGGATCGCCCAGGAGGCGCTGACGAACATCCGCAAGCACGCCGGCGCGAACCGGGTCCGGATCCGGATGGAGACGACTGCAGGGACGCTGCGGCTCACGATCGGCGACGACGGCCGGGGGCTGGCCCCGGCGCCGCACGGCGATCCCGCGCCGGACGTCCCGCGCTACGGCCTGCGCTCGATGCGGGAACGCGCCGAGTCGATCGGGGCCGTGCTCGATGTCGCGGACGACCCGGGCGGCGGCGTCCGGGTCCGCCTCGTGCTCCCGCTCGCCGCCGCCGTCGAGGTGGCCTGACGTGCGCATCCTCCTCGCCGACGACCACGCGCTGTTCCGGGACGGCGTCGCGTCGCTCCTCACCGCATGGGGCCACGAGGTCGTGGGGCAGGCCGCGGACGCCACGACCGCCGTCGCGATGACGCTCGAGCGCCGCCCGGACCTCGTGCTCATGGACGTCGCGATGCCGGGCGGCGGGATGACGGCGACCCGGGAGATCGCCGCCGCGGCGCCGTCGATCGCGATCGTCATGCTCACCGCGAGCGAGGACGTCGACGACCTGTTCGACGCGATCAAGGCCGGCGCGCGCGGCTACCTGCTCAAGAACCTCGAGGCGGCGGAGCTGCGGGGGATGCTCGATGCGGTCGGCCGTGGCGAGGCCGCGATCACGCCGGCCATCGCGGCCCGGATCCTGGCCGAGCTGGCTCGCCCCGCGGTCCGGGTCGAGGCCCCGGCGCCGGGGCCGGACGCGCTCACCGAGCGCGAGCTCGACGTCCTCCGCCTCGTCGTGGCGCGAGAGCGCAACAAGGAGATCGCCGGGGACCTCGGGATCTCCGAGAACACCGTGAAGTTCCACCTGCGCAACATCCTCGACAAGCTCCACGCCCACAGCCGGACCGAGATCGTCGCCCGCGCGATGCGCGAGAAGCTCGTCGACCCGGGCTGACCGCCAGCCCGATCCGGAGGGCGGCCGCGTGCCGGCGGCCGCGCCGTGGACGTGCCTGACGGACCGGTCCGTCCGGCCCCCGGCCCCACCCGATGGGACGGGCGCCCCACCCATTCGAAGGGGCGTTCCCTCGCGCCGCGCAGCCGACGATGCTCGCCTCGCCACAAGGAGGCGGCTCATGGGCTACCGCATCGAGATCGACCAGCGCGGCTGCATCACGTGCGGCGTGTGCATGGACGTGTGCCCGGTCGAGGCGATCGACATGACCCGGCCGACCGTGCCGGGGGTCGAGACGGGCCCCGGGCCCGGCGCGCCCCTGCCGTGGATGATGGAGCGGCCGCTCCAGGTGGGCGAGTGCATCGGCTGCGGGATCTGCATCCGGGAATGCCCGCCCAACGTGATGACGCTCCACGCGGACGCGGGGCAGGTGCCGCTCGCGGCCCGCCAGGGTCCGATCGATCGGCCGGCCGCCGCCGCGGCGGACGCCTGGATCCCGCTCTCCGCCGTGACACGCGAGGCGCTCAAGCCCGTCCACGACTCCGGGTGGGGCGGGTTGTTCCTGTGGCAGACGCGCTCGCGGCCCAGGCCGTGGCAGGTCTGGACGACGATGGTCGATGACGCACCGCCGATCCCGATCGCGCCGTGCCAGGAGGCGTGCCCCGCGGGGACCGACGCCGGCCGGTACGTCGGCCTGATCGGCGCCGGGAGGTACGCGGAGGCGCACGCCGTCGCCGCGGAGGTCAACCCGTTCCCGTCGGTCTGCGGCTGGATCTGCACGGCCCCCTGCGAGGTCCAGTGCCGGCGCGGCGTGCTCGACGAGCCGATCGCGATCCGGACCCTGAAGCGGTTCGCCGTGGAGCAGGGGACGCTGCCGCCGCTCGCGCCGGTCGCCACCCATCGCTCGGAGCGCGTCGCCATCGTCGGCGGCGGCCCGGCGGGCATGTCGGCTGCCTTCTTTCTCGCCCGGCTCGGCTACCCGGTCACGGTCCTGGAGGCGATGCCGGTCCCCGGCGGCATGATGGCGATCGGGATCCCGGAGTACCGCCTCCCGCGCGAGGTCCTCCAGGCGGAGATCAGGCGGATCCTCGACCAGGGCGTGGAGCTGCGGCTGGACACGGCGATGGGCCGCGACTTCACGCTCCCGGACCTCGAGCGCGAGGGCTTCCGGGCGATCTTCCTGGCCACCGGGGCCTCGAAGAGCCGACGGCTGGGCGTTCCCGGCGACGAGCTGCGGGGCGTCATCCCGGCGACGCGCTTCCTCAAGGAGGTCAACCTCGGCGAGGAGCCCCGGCTCTCGGGCGACGTGGTCGTCGTGGGCGGCGGCAGCACCGCGATGGACGCGGCGCGGTCCGCACGTCGGAGTGGGGCCGCGACCGTCACGATCGCGTACCGCCGGGGTCGCGCGGACATGCCGGCCCAGCGCGAGGAGGTCGCGGCGGCCGAGCGCGAGGGCATCGCGGTCCTCGACGGCCTCGCCCCGCAGGAGGTCGTGGGTCGCGACGGCGCCGTCGTGGCCGTCCGCTGCCAGGTGATGCGACCGGCGGCAGCCGCCGACGGCGCACCGGCGAATCGCGCCGGCGCCCGGGCCGCGTGGGTCCAGACCGGCGAGACCCGCGAGCTGTCCGCGACCGCGATCCTCGTCGCGATCGGCGAGGAGCCCGACCCGTCCATCCTCCCCGAGGGAGCCGGCATCGAGGTCAGCGGCTGGGCGGGAATTGTCGCCGACCCGGCGACCCTGGCAACCGGCCGCGCGGGGATCTTCGCGGGTGGCGACGTCGTCTCCGGGCCGCGCACGATCATCGAGGCGGTCGCCGCCGGCCGCCGCGCGGCCGCATCGATCCACGAGTACCTCGCCGGCGTCCCGGATGGCGACGCGGATGTCATGCGGGCGGTCCGCTACCGGACACCACCCGAGCGGTCGCTCTCCCTCGACATCGCCTCGCGGCCCCGGATCCATGCCGCCCTGCCCGTGGTGGACGTCGCGTCGTTCGCCGCGACCGAGCACGGCTTCACGGAGGCAGAGGCACATGACGAGGCGTCCCGCTGCTTCCGGTGCGACGCGGTCTACGGGTGCCCGAGCGTCGGCGTGATCGCCGGTCGTGGGCCGGCCGACGGTCGGGCCGCCGGTCCGGCGTCGCCCGATCACAACCCCAACCCCGTCCCGGCGGCCGCGCCCGCCG
>JAICUV010000367.1 GCA_025935655.1 Chloroflexota bacterium
CGTGCCCGAGGATGAGTACCCGTGGATCCTCACGTTCGACTGGATCCTGACGGCCGTGTTCGCGCTCGAGTTCTTCAGTCGCCTCGCGGTCGCAGGCTCGCGGAGTGACTACCTCCGGGGGCATTGGGTCGACATGATCGCCCTGGTGCCGCCGATGCGTGCGCTCCGCGTCCTCCGACTGGCGCGGCTCCTGCGTCTCGTGCGGGCATTCGCAGGAATCGGTCGGGCACTCGATGCGCTCGACCGATTTGCGGCCAATCGCACGCTCATGTGGTTGTTCGTCTCTTGGGGCGCCGTGATGCTGGTGTGCTCGCTGATCCTGTATGCGGCCGAGGCAGGCGGGCCCGAGAGCATGGTCCGCAATCCATTGGACGCGCTCTGGTGGGGTCTCTCCACGATGACGACCGTGGGGTACGGCGACGTCTATCCCGTGACCGGCGAGGGTCGCCTGGCGGCCGCCGTCCTCATGGTCCTTGGCATCGGCCTGTACTCGATCATCATCGCGACCGTCACCTCGGGGCTCGTCAATGCTCGTGCTGGCTCGCCCGATGTAGCCACGTCCATCCGCTCGCTGGCGGCGCTTCGCGACGAGGGCCACATCGACGACGCGACGTACATGGCGAAGCGCGACGAGCTTCTCGCGCGGATGTAGTCGGCGCCGCAAATCCGACCTTCCGGGCGGCGTCGTATCTCCCGCCAGACCGATGCGAGCCTGCCCGCGCGACGGTCGCCCATCTGGTAGTGGAGATTGTTTCGACATGCCGACGTACATGGATATGCACGACATCCCGGGGGTCAAGGCGGCCGACGTCGCCGGTGCCCACGAGGCGGACCTCAGGGTCCAGGGCGCCTACGGCGTCGACTACCGCCAGTACTGGGTCGACGAGGCCCAGGGCAAGGTGTTCTGCCTCGTCGATGCCCCGGACCGCGAGACCGCGACCCGCGTCCACCGCGAGGCGCACGGCCTGGAGGCGCACGTCCTCCACGAGGTCACCCAGGGCGGCTGACGCCGTCCATCCCCGCCCCATGACGCCGCCTCGCGCGGCGTCCGGGGGTGCGGAGCTCGCCTGGCGCGGGGCCCGGCTACGGCGTGACCGTGACCGAGCCCTGCATGTCCTGGGGGTGGAGGTGGCACTGGTAGTGATACGTGCCGGGCGTCGCGAAGGTGAAGGTCACCCGCTGGCCCGGGTCCATCACGAGCGGCTCGCCCGGGAGACCGCCGTCGAGGAACTGGACCGAGTGCGTGAAGTGGTCGTCGTTCGTCCAGCTGACCGTCGTGCCGGCCTTCACGGTGATCGCGGCCGGCGCGAAGCGGTACGAGGGAGGCAGGTCCACGGCCGATGTCGCCACCGGCGTGGCGTCCGCGGCCCCTGCCGGCGCACAACCGGCGATGGCGAGGACCGCGACGACGGCGAGAGCGAGCCCGACGACCGGACGAACGACGGATCGCATCGAACGTTCCTCAGGCCTGGGTGGGCGAAGGGCGGCGGAGGAGGACCGACTGCGTCGCTGCCACGAACACGAGCACGAACGCCGCCAGGTCCAGGACCTCGCTGATCGTGTGGGCGAACAGGAACGTCGTCCAGTTGAGGTGGTAGGTCATGTAGCTGATCTCGGCGAGCGCGAACAGCGAGAAGGCCCAGCCGAGCGTCGATGCGCCGGCGCCGAACGAGCGCCAGGCGAAGTACGCGCCCGCCGCGAACAGGAGGATGTGGATCGCCAGGAACCCCACCGGGGGGATCGCGTTGACGAAGTCACCGAACGGCATTGCGAGGACTCCCTTCTTGCCGGCTGAGCCGGCGTGCCGTGCGGGTCCCGTCGACGAGGATGCCGACGAGCACCAGCACCATTCCGATGAGCACCACGAGGTGCGCGACGTGCTCGCCCACGGGGAAGCCGGCCACGACGGCGTCGTGGAGGTGTGGGACGAGGGTGTGCTCGACGAGGTCGAGCGCGAGGCCGGCCGCCATCGCGACGGCGCCGAGCTTCGAGAGCGCCGGGACCGTGGGCCCGCCGGCCGTTCCTCGAGTCGAGCCGGTCATCGTGCGAACGCGTCCGGGAACTGGGCCACGATGCCGCCACTCAGCATGTCGGCCATGTCGAGGATCTCGGCGTGGACCTTGTCGTACGCCGCGATGTCGTCCGCGTAGCGGCCCTGGAGCCGGGCCACGGCCTCCTCGAGCGTGAGGTCGAGGTGGGACGTCATCATCGCGTCGAGGTCGGCGAGCGGCCAGTTGCCCGGGTTCGCGTCGTGGAGGAAGACCGCGATGTCGTGCGCGTTGGCGTACCAGCGGGCGGACGCGTCGGCGGTCGCGGCCGAGTCGCCGGCCTTGGCCGCGACGAGGAGATCGGCGGCCGTGAGGATGTGGGTGCGGAGCAGCGCGGTGAGCTGCGCCCCCGCGTCCGCGCCGTAGTAGGGCGTGATCGCGTCGCCGATGTCCGCCTGGTTGGCGAGCAGCCGGTCGACGGTCGGCTGGAGGTCGGGGAGGTTCCCGGACTCGGTCGCCGCGCTGACGATGAACTGGCGGGTCCAGACGATGTGGTCCTCCCACAGCTTGCGCATCGCGTCGTGGAACGCGGCGCGCTGGCCGGGCGCGC
>JAICUV010000151.1 GCA_025935655.1 Chloroflexota bacterium
GATCGCCGCCCAGGTCGCGCTCGCGGGCGTGTTCGTGTTCGTCGGCCCGCAGACGATCGAGCTGCACAAGACGTTCGCCCACGCGTTCCTGCTGCTGTCGACCGCGATCCTCGTGTCCGCGCTCGCCGGCCGCCTCCCCGCGCCGGCCCGCCGCGACGCGCTGGTGACCGTCGGGCTGCTCATCGTGCAGGGCGGCCTCGTCCACGCGCTCGTGATCTCGCCGTTCATCGCGGCGCTCCACCCCGTCAACGCGCTGCTCATGTTCTGGTGGGCGATCTCGACGGCACGGCGCGCCGCCTGACGGGCCGCTAGAAGGGCAGCGACTCCAGGTCGGGCTCCCGGCGCACGCCGGGGGCCCACGGGATCACGACCCGCCGGAGCAGCCCCACCACCCAGTAGAGGACCAGCGAGATCGCGCTCGTGACGACGATCGCGGCGAACACGAGGTCCGTCCGGAACGAGTTCTGCGAGAGCTGCATCCAGATCCCCAGGCCCTCGCGCGCTCCCACGTACTCCCCGAACACCGCCCCGATGACCGCGTAGACGACGCTGATCCGCAGGCCCGTGAACAGCGCGGGCAGGGCGTTCGGCCAGCGGAGCTTGCGGAACGCCTGCCAGTCCGTCGCGCCGTACGAGCGGAGCAGGTCGGTGGCGTCGAGTGACGCCGTCCGGAACCCGTCGAGCAGCGAGACGACGATCGGGAAGAACGTCACCAGCACGACGATCAGCACCTTCGGCAGCAGCCCGAACCCGAACCACAGCAGGAACAACGGGGCCAGCGCGACGATCGGGATCGTCTGCGACGTGACCAGCAGCGGCTCCACGGCGCGACGGACCACCGGCGTCCGGTCCATGAGCACGGCCGCGACGATCCCGAGGACGACCGCGAGCGCGAACCCGACGACCGTCTCCACGAGCGTCGGCAGCGCGTGGCGGGCGGCGTCGTCGCGGTACTCCCACAACGCCCCCACGATCCGCGTCGGCGAGGGCAGCACCACCGGCTCCACGCCGGCCAGTCGGACGTAGGTCTCCCACGCGAGCAGGAGACCGGCGACCAGCGCGACCGTCGGGAGGCGGTCCCGCATCGTCAGGCGAGCCTCACGGCAGGAAGTCGGTCGTGAACAGCGTCGCGTAGTCGGGCGGGGCGGTCAGCGCCTTGCCGTTCGCGTCGACGAGCAGGCCCTGGTCGTAGAGGAACGAGGAGTAGCCGGTCCACGTCTCGAGTGTCTGCGTGCCCACGGCACCGTTCGCGTCGACGAGCAGGCCCTGTTCCGCCATGTACGCCTGGGACGCGGCGGGAAGCTCGGGGTTCGAATCGAACACGCCCGGGTTCTGGGTGACGAGGATCTGGGCCGCCTCGGCGGGGTTCGAGGCCGCGAACTCGAAGCCCCTGACGGTCGCCCCGACGAATGCCTTCGCGGCGTCGGGGTTCGCGGCCAGCCAGTCGTCGTTGCAGGCGAGGACGACCTGGTAGAAGTCCGGGAAGCCGTAATCGGTGAACTTGAACGTCCGCAGCGGGATGTTCCGCTGGCCGGCCTCGATGCCCTCCCATGCGGCGAACGTGATCACGAAGTCGGCGCGCTTGGCGTACAGCGCCTCGTACGCGGCCGTGTCGAGCGTGACGACGTCGAAGTCGCCCTTGCCCCCGTCGTGCTGGATCACCGACTTGAGCGTCGGGACCTCGTTCGGGTAGCCGAAGCCCGCGTAGGTCTTGCCGTCGAGCTGCTTCGGTCGCGTGATGGAGGATGACTCGAGGACCGCGATCTCCTGCGCGGTGTGCTGGAGGATCGCCATCACGCTCGTGATCGGCGCACCGGCGGCCACGGCGAACGTCAGCGAGTCCTGGAAGCTGATCCCGCACTCGGCCTGGCCGGCGGCGAGGATCGTCTCGGGCGTCGTGCCGCCGTACGGCAGGACGTCGAGCTCGACGCCCGCATCCGCGTACCAGCCCTTCGCCTGCGCGACGTAGAACCCGGTGTGGTTGGTGTTGGGCGTCCAGTCGAGCGCGAGCCGGACCTTGACGGGGGCGGCGACGGCGCTCGGCGAGGCGGCGGCCGCCGATTCGGATGCCGCGGCCGATTCGGACGGCGCGGTCGATGCCGATGAGGATGGCGAGGCGCTGCCGCCGCCCGAGCCGCACGCGGCGACGAGGATAGCGACGAGCAGCGCGGCGATGGCGCGGGAGGGGATGTTCACGGACGCGTCGGAGCCTCCAGGCAACAGGAACGCCGTCTCCGATGGCCGGGGACGGCGTCGACGCGAGCGGGCCTGCTTCCTACACCGGTACGAACCGGATCAGGTTCCGCGGGTCTCTGGTCTGCACCAGACTCTCAGCGCACGTGGGCGCTCCCCGGAGGCGGATATGCGATTGTCCGGTGAGTCTACACCGCGGTCGCGGGATCGGCGTGGACGTCGGCCTCGACGCCGTGCGCGTCGTGGTGGTCGTCGTGCTCGTCAGCGTGGTGGTGCGGGACCGGCGTCACGCGGACGGGGACGCCCTGCTGCCCGATCCAGGCGACCACCTCCGCCAGCACGTGCTCGTGCTCGAGCTCGTGGTGGCACTCGTGGCGCAGGCCCTCGTGGACGTGGCGGGTCACGTTGCCCATGCCCTCGAACACGGCAGTGGCGCGGAGCGGCACGATCGGGTCCGCGGAGCCGTGGAACACGTACGTCGGGACGGGCATCGCGTCGAGCGTCGCGAGGGCGGCGTTGACGCGGTCCTGCTCGTCGAACGCCTCAGCGCCGAAGCGGACGGTGGAGGAGCTCGTGTTGAGTGGGTCGGCATCGGCACGGGTGCGGACGTCGGGGTCGTGGGACAGGCCGTCCGGCGGCAGGTCGTTCGGGATCCGCAGCTTCGGCACCACGCCCGTCAGCAGGCGCGCGAGCGAGTGCTTCCACGATGGAAGCTCGTCGGCGAGGCCGGGAGCGCTCAGCACGAGCAGGTCCGGCAGCGGCCGCGGCTCCACCGACAGCACGTACCCCGCGCACACCAGGCCGCCGAGGGAGTGGCCGTAGAGGACGAGCGGCAGGTCGGGGTGTTGGGCGCGGACGCGCAGGACCTGCTCCGCGAGGTCGTCGTGCAGCTGCTCCCAGCGCTCCACGTGGTTGCGCCGGCCGCTCGAGCCCCCGTGGCCCCGGTGGTCGTAGGCGTGCGTGTCGATCCCAGCCGCGGTCAGCGCCTCGGCGACGTTGTCGTAGCGGCCCCCGTGCTCGCCCAGCCCGTGGACGATGAGCGCAACGGCGACGGCGTCGCCCTCGGCGGGCCAGTGGAGCGTGCGCAGGTTGGTGCCGTCGGCGACCTGCGTGGCGCCGATCGAGGGCGTGACGACGAGGGGATCCATGGCCCGATCGTAGTGCCTCGCGGCCGCGGCCGCGTCGTAGGATGGCGCGCATGGCGACCGGCTGGGTGGAGATCGGCGAGCGCGTCTTCGTGCGCCGGTATGCCTTCTTCGACCAGAACATCGTCGTCGTGCTGGGGCACGAGGAGGCTCTCGTCCTCGACACCCGGACGACGGCCCGGCAGGCGCGCGAGATCCTCGACGACCTCCGCGAGCTCGGGTCGCCCGTCGTCGGCATCGTCGTCAACAGCCACGGACACTCGGACCACGCGGTCGGCAACAGCGTCTTCCGACCCGCGCCGATCTGGGGCCACGAGCGGGCGGCCGAGATGATCCGCCGCACCGGCGACCGCCAGCGCGATGGCGTCTCGGCCGCGATCCCCGACCTCGCCGCGGACCTCGCGGAGGTCGTCCTGGACCCGCCGGACCGCACGTTCCGGGAGCGGGCGACGATCTGCATGGACGACGGCCGCGAGGTGCAGCTGGCCTACCTCGGGCGGGGCCACACCGACAACGACATCGTGCTCCAGGTCGCCGACGCCGATGTCCTGTGCGCCGGAGACCTGCTGGAGAATGGCGCCACGCCGTTCTACGGGGACGGCTTCCCGATGGACTGGCCCGCGACGGCCGAGGCGCTGCTCGCGATGACCGGGGAGCGGACGGTCGTCGTCCCGGGCCACGGCGACCACGACGGGCGCGCGTTCGTGGAGTCGCAGCTCGTCGGGTTCCGCGCGGTTGCCGATGCTGCCCGGCGCGTGCACGCGGGTGAGGCGACCGTGGAGGAGGCCGTGGCGCTCCTCCCCTACCCCGCGGCGGACGCCCTCGAGCCGATCCGGCGGGCCGTCGCGCAGCTCCGCGGCGAGCTCGGGGACTAGGCGTCAGCCGCCGACGCGCACGACCCAGCGCCCGCGCGCCTGCCCGGCGACGATCGCGTCGAGGGCCGGCTCCAGCGTGTCCAGGTCCACCTCCGTGATGCCGTCGTCGATGCCGCGCGGCAGGAGGTCGTCGGCGAGCCGCGACCAGAGCACCCGACGCGGCCCGATGGCGAGGTTTGCGCTGTCCATCCCGAGCAGCGACACCCCGCGCAGGATGAACGGGAAGACGGTCGTGGCGAGGTCCGCTCCCGAGGCATTCCCCGACGAGGCCACCGCGCCCCCGATGCGCAGGGTTCGCAGCACGTAGGGCAGCGTCGCGGAGCCCACCGTGTCGACGGCGCCGGCCCAGCGAGCGCTGTCGAGCGGCCGACCGGGAGCCGTGACCTCGTCGCGGGTCAGGAACCCGGCGGCGCCCAGGTCCCGCAGCCGGTCGTGCTCCTCCGGCTTGCCGGTCGCGGCCCACACCTCGTGGCCACGGCCCGCCAGGATCGCGATCGCCGTGCTGCCGACCCCACCTGCGGCACCCGTGACGAGGACCGGGCCCGAACCCGGCTCGACCCCCGCCCGCTCCAGCGCGTCGACGCTCATCGCCGCCGTGAAGCCGGCCGTCCCGATCGCCATCGCGTCGCGCGTCGTGAGCCCGTCCGGGAGCGGCACCGCCCAGTCGGCGTGGATCCGAGCGAGCTCGCCGTAACCGCCGTGACGCGCCGTCCCGATCTCGTAGCCGTTGGCGATCACCTTCGCGCCGACGGGGAAGGCGTCGTCGACGCTGCTGACGACCTCGCCGGCGAGGTCGATGCCGGGGATCAGCGGGTAGCTCCGGGCCACCCGCCCGTCCTCGCGCGCCGCGAGGCCGTCCTTGAAGTTGACGCTCGACCACTCGACGCGGACGGTGACCTCGCCGGGCGGCAGCTCCGTCGTCTCGACGTCACGGAGGCCCCGGCTGAACGCGCCGTCCGCCGGCTTGTCGACGACATAGGCGCGGAACGACGCGGGCAGATCAGCCATGCGCCCATCATGCCGCAGGGCGCCTCCGTGCGGCCGGGGCGTCGCATCCGCCGCGTCGCCGCGTCGCCCGGTCGCGCCCCGCGCCCCGCGCCCCGCCCGGCGCCCGGCGGGTCGCCCACAATGGGACACCTCGGGATCAATCGATCGCCATCGAACACCATCGGGTCCGACCGTTCGACGGTCATCGAATGATCCGCAGGTGTGCCGATTCTCTCGACGACGGCTCGGCGGGCACGAGCGCCGCGACGAAGGCGAAGCCCGGAACAGTCGCGGGCAAGGCGGACGCAAGGAGCAGGTAAGGCGCGCGGTGCATGGTCGGCCCCATGGCTGATCGGCTGCCCGGGATCGAGGTGCTCGTGGACGAGACGCGGCGGGAGATCTGTGCCCGGCTCGCCGCACACCCGCACCGGCCGTCCGTCCTGGCCAGCGAGCTCGGCAAGGCTCGATCGACGGTCTCGCACCACCTCCGCGTGCTCGAGGAGGCAGGACTCGTCCGGATGCTGGCGTTCTCGGCGGATGACAAGATGCGGCTCTATGCCCTCGATCCTCGCGCGACCGGCCGCATCATCGCCTGGCTGGCAGGGACGGACCTCGCGCGCCGCGGCGACGCGCGCTCGCGCGAACCAGGCGGACCGAGCGCGACCGGCGACCCGAGCGTGGCGAGCGACGGACCCACCGAGATCACGGCAGACTCACAGGACTCTCTCAGGTTGGAGGCGTCGAATAGCGCCATGGCAGCCCAGACTCCCGGCAACGGCGTGCCCGGCGGCAACGGCGCGCCCGGTGGCAGCGGCGCGCCCGGCACCACCGGGGTGCCCGGCGCCAGCGGCGTGACCGGTGCGCGCGTGCTCGTGGTCGACGACGATCCGGCGATCACGGACCTCCTGTCGACGGCGCTCCGGTACATGGGCTACCAGGTCACCTCGGCATCGACGGGCCACGCCGCGCTCGAGGCCGCGGCGACGTCCAGCCCGGACCTGGTCGTGCTGGACGTGATGCTCCCGGACCTCGACGGCTTCGAGGTCAGCCGGCGCCTGCGCGAGCAGCGCGACTTCGTCCCGGTGATCTTCCTCTCGGCGCGCGACTCCGAGGACGACCGCGTGACCGGCTTCGTCCGCGGCGGTGACGACTACGTCACCAAGCCGTTCTCGCTCGAGGAGCTCACGCTCCGCATCGGGGCGCTGCTGCGTCGCGTCCGCGGCGGTGGCGAGGACGGCGCGGCGCGTCTCCGCTATCGCGATCTCGAGATGGACGAGGACCGCCACCAGGTCTGGCGTGCCGGCCGCGAGATCGAGCTCTCCCCGACGGAGTTCCGGCTGCTGCGGTACTTCCTCCTCAACCCGGAGCG
The DNA here is from genome assembly GCA_025935655.1 of Chloroflexota bacterium. GTDB lineage: Bacteria > Chloroflexota > Limnocylindria > Limnocylindrales > CSP1-4 > CAIXZV01. The sequence continues at coordinate 6,570 of JAICUV010000151.1, forward strand.
GGTGCTGTCGAAGCAGCAGATCCTGGACCACGTGTGGCAGTACGACTTCAACGGCGAGGACAACGTCGTCGAGACGTACGTGAGCTACCTCAGGCGAAAGCTGGACGACGGCGAGCCGCGGCTCGTGCGCACGGTCCGCGGCTTCGGCTACGTGCTCCGGGCCGAGTAGCGGCCTGAGCGCGAGAGAGCCCGAGAAGAGCGCGAGATGAGCTCGAGATGAGCCTCCGCACCCGCCTCGTCGTGTCGCTCGTGGCGACGCTCGCCGTCGCGCTCGTCATCGCGGGGGTGGCGCTCGTGGGGCTGACGCGCCAGTCGCTGGTCGACCGCATCGACGAGGAGCTGCTGACGCTCTCGTCGACGGCGGACCGGATGGGGCCGCTCCAGGACCTCACCGGCGGTGGCGAGGCCGGCCGGCGCCTCGCCGTGATGCGGCTCGATCGCCGCGGCAACATCATGCGCTCGTTCCCCTCGGGCTTCGCGAGCGATCCCGATCCCCTGCCCGCCCTCCCTGCCTACCCCGCCGGCATCCCCGCGGAGGCGTACGGCAGGATCGAGACCCGGCCGGCGCAGGACGGCTCCCTCGACTACCGGGTGGTCATGGGCCAGGGTCGGGCGGGCATCGTCATCGCCGTGGCGGCGCCGCTCGACGGCGTCGAGGAGGTCACCCGGGCGCTCGCCCGGACGCTCCTCCTCGTGGGCGGGCTCGCGATCCTCGCCCTCGCCACGATCGCGTTCGTCATCATCCGCCGCAGCCTGCTCCCGCTCGAGCGCCTCGAACGGGCCGCGCAGGAGATCACCGCCGGCGACCTGTCGCACCGGGCGGGGATCCCGCACGACCAGACGGAGGTCGGCCGGGTCGGGACGGCGTTCGACGCGATGCTCGACCAGATCGAGGAGAGCTTCGCGACGCAGCAGGCCGCGCTCGAGGCGAAGGCGAACAGCGAGGAGCGCCTGCGGCGCTTCGTCGCGGACGCCTCGCACGAGCTCCGCACGCCGCTCACCGCGGTCCGCGGATACGCGGACCTGTACCGCGCCGGTGGCCTCTCGGACCCGGCGGAGCTCGAGGCCGCGATGACCCGGATCGGCACCGAGAGCCGCCGGATGGGGCTGCTCGTGGACGACCTGCTCCTGCTCGCGCGCGTCGACCAGGGGCGGCCGTTCCGTGCGGACCCCGTGGACCTGAGTCGAGTCGCCCGCGAGGCCGTGGCCGACGCGCGTGCCGCCGAGCCCGAGCGGCCGATCGTCGGCGCGATCGAGGACGGGATCACGGTGACCGGCGACGAGGACCGGGTCCGCCAGGTGATCGGGAACCTGGTCGCAAACGTGCGGGTCCACACGCCCGCGGCGACGCCGGTGGAGGTGATCCTGCGTCGAGCACTGGAGACGTCCGGGCAGCCAGGCGGAGACACCAGCGAGCCCGGCGGCGAACCCGTCGAGCGCGGCGCCGCGGAGCTCCGGGTCGTGGACCACGGGCCCGGCATCGACCCTGTCCACGGCGCCCGCGTGTTCGACCGTTTCTATCGTGCGGACACGGCCCGATCGCGCGACCGCGGCGGATCCGGTCTCGGGCTGTCGATCGTCGCGTCCATCGTGGCCGCGCTCGGCGGCCGGCTGTGGCACGAGGCGACGCCGGGTGGCGGCGCGACGTTCGTCGTCCAGCTCCCGCTCACAGGAAGTTCACAGCCCGATCCCGGCGCGGATTCAGCCACGACCGCGATCGTCTAGGCATCAACCCGGGCGGCGCGTGCCGCCGAGACCCGTCACGGAGACCACTGTGAAGCTCAACCGAACCAGCGTCGTCCTCCCGCTCGCCGGCCTCCTGGTCATCGCGGGCGCGGGCGCCGTCTTCGCCACGAGCGGCGGCGCGCCCTCGACCACGAACACCGTCGTCCC